>CAYGNB010000470.1:0-2342 GCA_964351135.1 uncultured Rhodobacterales bacterium
GCGTAAAGCTCTTGTGCAACCCGAGGAAGTTGAGGAACAGCAACAGCGCCACGGCCAGCACAACCTCGGGCACCAGGATCGGCGCGATCAGCAGGGTCGAGATCGCATTGGCCCCCGGCACCCGGTAGCGCACCAGTGCAAGGCTAGCCAGAACACCCAGCGTCGTCGAGATCAGCGCGGTCAGCAGGCCCAGAACGATCGACGTGCGAAAGGCCCGCATGATGGCATCGTTCTGCGCCAGTTCCACGAACCAGCGAAACGAAAAGCCGGTCATCGGAAAACTGCCGAACTGGCTGGCGTTGAAGCTGAGCAGCACAACGACCGCCACCGGCAGGAACATGAAGCCATAGACCAGCACGGTCCAAAGGCGGATCAGCGGCCATCCCCAGCCCATCAGCCCAGCCCCTTCATCAGCTGCGCCATGCCGAGATACCGGTTGTAGATCATCACCAGCACGCCCAGAACGAACAGCAGCATCAGGCTCAGCGCCGACCCGAGCGGCCAGTTGAGCTGGGTAATGATCGCCTCGAACACGAGATTGGCGAACATCGCGTCGGTCGGCCCGCCCAGCACGAGCGGGGTGATATAGGTGCCGGCGCCCAGCACGAAACACAGAAGCCCGCCCGCGGCCAGGCCAGGCAACGATAGCGGCAGCGTCACCTGCAGGAACGCCTGCCATTTCGTGGCGCCAAGGGAATTGGCCGCGTCCTCGAGATTCGTGTCGATGCCATCGAGGCTGACAAAGACGTTGAGCACCATGAAAGGCAGCAGGAAATGAACCAGCCCGAGGATTACCGTCGTTTCGTTATAGAGCATGTTCAGCGGCTCGCTGATCACACCTATGGACATCAGAAACGTGTTGAACGCGCCGGAAACGCCAAGGATGTTGATCCAGCTCATCGTGCGGATGATGTAGCTGATCCAGAACGGCAGCATCAGCAGCAACAACAGGATCACCTTGTTACCGCTTGATCTGGCGATGAAATACGCGGCTGGATACCCCATCAGCGCACAGACCACCGTGGTGATCGCCGCAATCCGCAAGGTGCTGATCAGGATGTCGCGATAAAACCGGTCGGTCAGCGCCTCGTGCCAGTTGTCGAGATAGAAACCGATCTGATCCGCGCCGGTCGCCGTCCGCAGCCAGAAGCTGTAGACCACGATAAAGAGCAGCGGCACGAAGAGCAGCAGCGTCACCGCGCCCAGCGCCGGGGACAGCAGGATCCAGGGCTGGCGCGCCTCTCGGGCCTCAACGGACATGCGCTTCCTCGCGTTGACGGGACTTGCGGGCACAATGCGAAGCGGCCAATCATAGATCAAATAGATAATGAAAATTATGACTATAGATGGAAACTATGCCCCAAAACGACCCCGAACTCGACCCGCTCTATGAACCCGAACGCATTGCGCGGGAACTCGACTGGAACCTTTTGCGCACGTTCGTGGTGCTGGCCGACAGCCGGTCGATCACCGAAGCGGCACAGCGGCTGCGGCTGAAACAACCCTCCGTCTCGGCAGCGCTGCGACGTCTGGAGGATCGGATCGGCCGCAGGCTGGTCAATCGGTCGCCGGGGCATTTCGCCCTGACCGACGCCGGACGGCTGCTGTATCGCGAGGCAGTGGAGATCAACGGGTCGGTGCTGCGGCTGTCGACCCTGATGCGCGAACTGACCGACGAGGTTCAGGGTCTCATAAAGATCGAACTCGCCAGCCATGTGATCTGCCCGCTTTTCGACCGGGCGCTGGCCGATTTTCACCGCGCACATCCACGCGCACGCCTGTCGATCGAGGTGCGTTCCAGCGCCGACGCGATTGCCGAGGTCATGGCCAAGCGGGCGTCGTTTGCCGTCTGCCTGGTCAGGGATCACAATCCCAAGCTGGAATACCGCCGCCTCTACCGCGAATATTTCGGTCTGTTCTGCGGCCCCGAACATCCGCTGTTCGGGCGCGACGACCTGACGCTCGCGGATCTCGCCGGGCACGGCTCGGTCAGCTTCGAAACCGACCGCCTTCAGGATGTGCTCAGACCGGTGACCCTGATGCGCGCCCAGGCGGATCTGGGGCAGCGGATCACCGGCATATCCACCCACCTCGAAGAGGTCCGGCGCATGATCATCGCCGGGCTCGGCATCGGCCCGCTGCCGGTGCATGTGGCGGCCCGCGAGGTGCGCGACGGTCTGCTCTGGCAGCTTCCGCCCTACGACGACCTGCCGGCCATTGATGTCCACGTCGTCTGGAACAGCAAGGCCGTGAAAAACCGCGCGGAGGATCTCTTGCTGACGGCTCTGCTGGAGGCGATCGAAACAACGCCGATGGAGGACCGCACCTATCGCTGACCGGCG
>CAYGNB010000471.1:0-2336 GCA_964351135.1 uncultured Rhodobacterales bacterium
ACGCGACCGTTGTCCTGGTACTTGTCGGCAAAGGCCAGCCCTGCCCCCAGCGGCACCTGTGCGCCCACGATGCCGTGGCCGCCGTAGAAATGTTTCTCTTTCGAGAACATGTGCATCGAGCCGCCCTTGCCCTTGGAATAGCCGCCCTCGCGCCCGGTCAGTTCCGCCATGACCCCGCCGGCGTCCATGCCACAGGCCAGCATATGCCCGTGATCGCGATAGGATGTGACGCGCTTGTCACCCTCTTCGGCCGCGGCCTCGAGCCCCACGACAACGGCCTCCTGTCCGATGTAAAGGTGACAGAAACCGCCGATCAGCCCCATACCATAGAGTTGCCCCGCCTTTTCCTCGAATCGGCGGATCAGCAACATCTCACGGTAATAGGCTTTAAGCTCATCCGCAGAAACATTTGGTTTCCTTGTGCTTTTCCGGGCTGCCATGCGTCTCGATCCCCTTTCGGAAAAGATAGTTTAGCGTTAAACTATCTAATAGCGGAAATCGGCGGCAGTTGCGAGTGGAAATATGACGCCGGGTCAGCGGTCGGAATCGCGATGGGATCAGCGGATCACGATCTCGTCGGCACGCAGCAGGCCCAGCACCTCGCGCGCCTGCTGGTCGAGCAGATCGAGATCGAGATAGTCGTCAGACAACCGTCGGGTCAGGTTTTCCATCCGCGCGATTTCATCGTTCAGACGGTTGCGTTCCTCGCTCAGCCCCCTGGTTTCGGCTGACAGTTCGACACGTCGAAACAGGCCGAAATCCCCCTGCACGGCGGCGAAGGTGAAATAGACACACAGCGCGAAGGTGGTCGCGAAGTAAATCAAGGTGCCGATGCCGGCACGTCTGGTACGGGTCACTCTGCCTAGCCTCATTGTCGCCGCTTGCCGGGCGTTGATCGCATACTGGCACAGCCACCGGGCGTTGTGAATCCCCGGCAGCCGCGGCCTGCCGACGCGGCGTAAATTGTGTTCGTGACGCCACGGCCGTCTGACGCGGCGGCTGGCGATGCGCTATCCTGCAACCAAAGGAGGAGCCCACATGACCACGCCTGTCTCCGCGCCCCGTACCGAGCTGGGAACCCATGATGTGGCGAACCAGCCCGTCCCGCGTGCCGGCCGCGATCTCTGGTCCGAGGACACGATGCTGCAGGATCACGCGACCGCCCATGGCGCGCAGCTGTCCAACCTCGCGATGGCCGGCGCCAGCTATGGCGCGGCAGAGCAGTTCGAGGCCGCGGCCGAGGCCCGCCGCGATCCCCCGCGCCTGCAGTTGTTCGATCGCACCGGGCGCCGGCTGGACGAGGTCGCCTTCAATCCCGGCTATCACCGGATGATGGATGTGGCCAAATCCTGCGGCTATGCGTCGGTCGCGTGGGAGGGCCGTCCTGGCGGCCACGTCACCCATGCCGCTCAGGTCTATATGCTGGCGCAGGTCGAACCGGGCGTGTGCTGTCCCATGACCATGACCTATGCCGCCGTGCCGGCGCTGGCGGCGAGCGATACGCTGGCCGCGGAATGGCGGCCCAAGCTGCTGTCGCGCATCTACGACCCGGCGATTCGTCCCCTCGCGCACAAGGCAGGCGCCACATTGGGCATGGCCATGACCGAAAAACAGGGCGGTTCGGATGTGCGCGCCAACACCACCCGTGCGGTGCCCGACGGCGAACATTACCGGCTGACCGGGCACAAATGGTTCTGCTCGGCACCGATGTCGGACGGGTTCCTGACGCTGGCACAGGCCCCCGGCGGATTGACCTGTTTCCTGGTGCCGCGCTGGCTGGAGGGCGAGCGCAACGGCATCCGCCTGCAACGGCTCAAGGACAAGTTGGGCAACCGCGCCAACGCCTCGTCCGAAATCGAATATGTCGACGCGCTGGCCTACCGGCTGGGCGACGAAGGCGCGGGCGTGCGTACCATCATTGAAATGGTGCACCACACGCGGCTGGATACGGCCATGGCCCCGGCGGGACTGATGCGCGCAGCAATCGCCGAAGCCCATTGGTGGGTGCAGGGGCGCAGCGCGTTTCAGCGACGGCTGATCGACCAGCCGCTGATGCGCGCCGTGCTGGCCGATCTGGCGCTGGATGCCGAGGGCACGCTGTCGCTCGGGCTGATGATGGCCGCCGCCTTCGACCGCGCGGACGACGACAGCCGGGCGCTGGCCCGGATCGGTGTGGCGCTGGCCAAATATCTGGGCAACAAACGCTGCATCCCCGTCATCGGCGAGGCGATGGAGGTGCTGGGTGGTATGGGCTATGTCGAGGAAACGCCAATGCCGATGCTCTACCGCGAGGCGCCGCTGAACGGGATCTGGGAAGGGTCCGGCAACGTGATCTG
>CAYGNB010000472.1:0-2335 GCA_964351135.1 uncultured Rhodobacterales bacterium
GGTGGAGTTGCGCCTCTGATCGGCCCGTTTCATTGCTGGTGTCCCCTGCGGTTGCGGGTATCTTAAGCGGCGGCGCGACGGGCGCCAGCGAAACCGGCAGGGGGATGACATAAAACATGCGTGACGACGCTGTGACCGGCCCCGCGACCGCGCCGGCCCTGCTGGACTGGTATGATCGTCATGCCCGCGACCTGCCCTGGCGCGTCGGCCCGGCGGATCGCATCCGAGGCATTCGGCCGGATCCGTACCGCGTCTGGCTGTCCGAGGTGATGCTGCAACAGACCACCGTGGCGGCGGTAAAGGGGTATTACGACCGGTTCACCCGGCTTTGGCCCACGGTGGCCGATCTGGCCGCGGCCGATGACGCGCGGGTGATGGGGGAATGGGCCGGGCTGGGCTACTATGCGCGCGCGCGCAACCTGTTGAAATGCGCCCGCGCGGTTGCGGGCGAACTGAACGGGCAGTTTCCCGATACGGCCGAGGAGCTGCGCGCCTTGCCGGGCATTGGCCCCTATACGGCGGCGGCCATCGCCGCGATTGCCTTTGACCGGCCGGAAACAGTGGTCGACGGCAATGTCGAGCGGGTGATGGCGCGGTTGTTTGCGGTCGAAACACCCCTGCCGGCGGCCAAACCCGCGCTGCGCGCCCATGCCGCCGGCCTGACGCCGCAGGATCGGCCCGGCGATTATGCGCAGGCGGTCATGGATCTGGGTGCCACGATTTGTACTCCGAAATCGCCCGCCTGCGGCTTCTGTCCGCTGCGGCCGCGCTGCGCCGCCCGTGCCGCCGGGATTGCCGCCGATCTGCCGCGCCGCAGCCCGAAATCGCCCAAACCCGTCCGGCGCGGCATCGTCTATGTGGTCCGGCGGACCGACGGGGCGCTGTTGCTGGAACGCCGGCCTGACAAGGGGCTGCTGGGCGGAATGCTGGGTTGGCCCGGATCGGACTGGGGCGACAGCCCGGCGGATGCGCCGCCGCTGGAGGCCGACTGGCGCGACCTGCCGGGCGAGGTGCGCCATACCTTCACCCATTTCCACCTGCGGCTGGCGGTCCGCGCGGCCGAGGTGCCAGAGACCAGCACGGCACGGCGCGGCGCGTTCCTGTCCGTCGCCGAGTTCCGGCCGTCGGATCTGCCCACGGTGATGCGCAAGGTATTCGACCTGTGGCGCGACCAGCCGCCCCCTTGGGGTGTGGAGGAAACCTGATAAACTGCGCCGGAAACCAACGCGAGGCTAAGGATGATCGCCCCTGAAACCCTGTCCCGCTGGCAGAGCGCGCTGCCCTTCTGGGTGTCCTTCCTGCTGTTGCCGCTGGTCTGGATCGGTGCCGTCGCGGGCGGCTGGACCGTGCTGCTGGCCCCGCTGGCAACCTGGTATCTCTTTGCCGCGCTCGACGGGGTGTTCGGCCTGAATCTGGAAAACGCCGACCCGCAGACGCCGGACGAGGACCTGCGGTGGTACTCCACGCTGACCATGATCTGGGTGCCGGTGCAGGCGCTCACGCTGTTCGGGCTGATCTGGTATGTGACCCATACCGATCACCTGTCGGTGCTGGAAAAAGTCATGGTGTTCTTTGGTATGGGCGTGCTGACCGGCACCATCGGCAGCAATTACAGCCATGAACTGATGCACCAGCGCAGCCGGGCCGAACGCTGGGCGGCGGATCTGTTGCTGGCGATGGTGCTGTATTCGCATTTCCGGTCCGAGCACCTGTTGGTGCATCACCGCCATGTGGGCACCCCGCGCGACCCGGTCACCGCGCGTTACAACGAGGGCTTTCACCGTTTCTACCCCCGCGTGCTGCGCCAGAGCCTGCGGTCCGCCTTCCGGGCGGAAAAAGAAAAGCTGGCGCGCAAGGAACGCCCCTGGACCGATCCCGCCAATCCGTTCTTCCGCTACTGGGCGTTGCAGGCGGCGATGCTGGCGCTGGCGCTGGTGTTGGGCGGATGGGGCGGGCTGGCGCTGTTTCTGGTGCAGGCGGGCACCGCGATCTGGCAGCTCGAACTGGTGAACTATGTCGAACATTACGGGCTGACCCGCAAACACCTGGGCGACGGGACATACGAACATGTCAAACCACATCATTCCTGGAACGCGGCGCACAAGGCATCGAACTGGCTGCTGATCAACCTGCAGCGCCATTCCGACCACCACTACCGGCCCGACCGGCGGTTTCCGCTGTTGCAGAACTATGCGGACGCACAGGCGCCGCAACTGCCTTACGGGTATCCGGTGATGACGGTCGCCGCGATGATCCCGCCGCTGTGGCGGCGCGTGATGAACCCGCGCGTCCGCCGCTGGCGCGAGATGTATTACCCCGAAATCACCGACTGGAA
>CAYGNB010000473.1:0-2326 GCA_964351135.1 uncultured Rhodobacterales bacterium
AGATAGTTGCAGTCCATCTCGAGCGCGCCGCGTTCGGTCCTGCCCCAGGACGGGTTGTCGAAATTCGGGATGTCGATGATCGCGTCCGGGTCGGCCCTGTCCGCCTCGCCCATCCAGATCCACAGGAACCCCCAGCGGTCCCGGACCGGATAGCTGCGGACCACGGCGCGCTTGGGTATCGCGGTTTCCTGTGTCGGCGCGGCGACGCAGGCGCCCGAGCAATCGAAGGTCAGGCCGTGATAGCCACAGACCACGGTGCTGCCCTGGATCGAGCCGCAGGACAGCGGCAGTTTGCGGTGCGGACAGGCGTCTTCGAGCGCGATGGGTTCGCCGTTCTCGCCACGAAAGATCACGATCTCCTGATTCAGCAGTCGGGTCGCGGTCAGCGATTGGCCGAAATCCTCGCTGCGCCCCGCGACGTACCAGCAATTGTGCAGGAAACCGTCGCTGCCGATCAGATCGTTTTGCATGTCTCGTGTCCTCTTTTTTCGTGCCGTCCCGGGCGCGGCTGCGGACCGGATGAACCCCGCTGATGGGGCTGTAGATATTTCCTGTCAGTATAAAACTTAACTGATAATGTACTTACCCAGTGGTTAGAAGCAAGCAAATTCGAACGGCTATCGTTCGGGTCGGCCATAAGCGATCCGCTGGGGATTGCCTGCCCCGCCGGTCGATGGCGGTGGCAAGGGGTTGACGGGTGGTTATTTACAATAAATATGTTGACCAACATGCAAAAGTATTCCGTTTTTTCCCTGGCCCGAAATGCGCTGCGCGGACATCGCGACTGGGCGCGCGCCTGGCGGTCGCCACAGCTGCAGCCGGCCTATGATACCGTCATCATCGGCGCCGGTGGCCATGGGCTGGCCACCGCCTATTATCTGGCTCGGGAATTCGGACAGAAGAACATCGCGGTGCTGGAACGCGGCTGGCTGGGCGGGGGTAACATCGCGCGTAATACCGTCACTATCCGCTCCAACTACATGCGCGATGAATCGATCCCGTTCTATGTCAAATCCGTCGCCATGTTCGAGGGGCTGACCCGTGAACTGAACTTCAACATGATGCACTCCAGGCGCAGCATGGTGGACGTGGTGCAGACCTATGCGCGGATGCGCGAACTGCGCCGGCGGCAACTGACGATGGATATCTACGGCGCCACCTATGAAGCGATCCCGACCGCGGAACTGCGGCGCAGAATCCCGGCCCTGACCGGCGGCGGGCCGGATGCGCGGCTGCCGATCCTGGGTGGCATGGTGCATACAGATGCCGGGGTGAACCGCCATGATGCCGTGGCCTGGGGCTATGCACGCGCCGCCGATGCGCTGGGGGTCGAGATTCACCAACAGACGGCGGTGCAATCGCTGATCCGGGGCGCGGACGGAGCGATTGCCGGAGTTGAGACAGGTCGCGGCACGGTGTGGGCGAAAAAGGTGGTTGTGGCGGTGTCGGGCCATACCACGACGGTGACGGAAACCGTCGGGCTGAAACTGCCGCTGCGCACGATGAACCTGACCGCGTTCGTATCCGAACCGGTCAAGCCGCTGGTCGATGTGATCGTGAACTGCCCTGATAGCGGGTTCTATTTCAGCCAGTCCGACAAAGGCGAGATGGTGATCGGCGGCGCGCCCGACAGCGGGCAGAGTTTCCGCCGCGACATAAAACAGAACGTATTCGAGGATACGGTGACCGCGATGCTGTCGCTGTTTCCCGCTTTCAAGCGGCTCAAGCTGATGCGGCAATGGGGCGGGCATCTGGATATAGCCCATGACGCCTCGCCGATCATGTCGAAAACCGATGTGGCCGGGCTGTTCGTCACCGCCGGATGGTGGGGCGGCTACAAGGCGATCCCGGCGGGCGGGCTGACGCTGGCACATCTGGTCGCCAAGGGTCAGCCGCACCCGCTGATGTCGGCCTTTACGCTGGACCGGTTCCGGCATCTGGATTTCGTGATGGAATCCGGCACCACCACCGCCCGATGACAACAGTCGGATGACGGGAGACGGACGATGATGCAAATTTCCTGCCCGTTCTGCGGGCCGCGCAACGAAAGCGAATTCGCAAATGGCGGGCCGGTACGGGGGGCTCGCCCCGATTCCGGCACTGCCAGCGATGCGGAATGGGTGGACTATCTGACCGTCGCGCCGAACCCGCTGGGAGCGGTCCGGGAATATTGGTGGCATGTGCGCGGTTGCGGCACCTGGCTGACGCTGTGGCGCGACACCGCCACGCATGACATCGTTCCGGGGCCGGATAATGTCTGAGCGATTGCCACAGGGTGGCCGGATCGACCGCAACCGGCGGGTCACCTTCACCTTCAACGGGCGGA
>CAYGNB010000474.1:0-2323 GCA_964351135.1 uncultured Rhodobacterales bacterium
GGCGGCGTGAAGCGCGGTTCGATCATCACCGTGAACGTGACCGCGATCGAAGATGGCGGCATCGAGGTGGAATACGAGGGCATGAAGTCCTTCATCCGCCGGTCGGACCTGTCGCGCGACCGTTCCGAACAGCGCCCCGAGCGGTTCTCGGTCGGTGACAAGGTCGACGTGCGCGTGACCAACGTCGACAGCAAGACCCGCCGTCTGGGCCTGTCGATCAAGGCGCGCGAAATCGCCGAGGAAAAAGAAGCCGTCGAGCAGTACGGTTCGTCGGATTCGGGTGCGTCGCTGGGTGACATCCTGGGCGCCGCTCTGAAATCGGGCGACTGATCCTTCTTCCCCTTTGGGGAGAAACGGGCGGCCCCGCGCATCAGCGCGGGGCCGTTTTTCGTTCCGAATCGGGGCAGGGCGCCAGCGTCCGCCAACCCGCTATGCGTGCAATGACGGGTGCCATGGTGCCCACGGTACGGGCCAGGGTCCGGCGAACGGCGGATTTTCTGCGCTCTGCCGCATGGTTGCTGTTCCAGATCGTTTCGATTCTATCTATAGTTACCGGAAACCGCCAAGCCGGAGCCGCGAGCGCCTTGGGAGGGGCCAGACCATGATCCGATCGGAACTGATCCAGATTATCGCTGACGAAAACCCGCATCTCTTCCAGCGCGATGTGGAGCGGATCGTGAACACCGTCTTTGAGGAAATGGTGCGCGCCATGGAGCGGGGGGAACGGGTCGAACTGCGCGGGTTCGGCGCGTTTTCCGTGAAGAAGCGCGACGCGCGGGTGGGGCGGAACCCGCGCACCGGCGAAACCGTGCAGGTCGAGGAAAAGCATGTGCCGTTCTTCAAGTCCGGCAAGCTGCTGCGGGATCGTTTGAACGGAAGGTAACCCGATGCGATATGTTCGCTATGCCATTCTTGGGTGTCTGGGACTGGTCCTGATTTCTGTGTCTCTCGCCAATCGCGGCGACGTGACGTTGAATCTGGTTCCCGATGCGCTGACCGGGCTGTTGGGCGGCAACCATGCCATCACCCTGCCGCTTTTCGTGGTGGTGCTGGGCGGCATCGCGACCGGCGTTGTCCTGGGTTTCGTCTGGGAATGGTTGCGCGAACACAAGCATCGCCGCGAGATCGGCGCAAAGGGCCGCGAGGTTCGCAGGCTGGAGCGCGAAGTGGGCCGGCTGAAGGACGAACGGCACGGCGACAAGGACGAGGTGCTGGCAATCCTCGACTCGACCGGCTGATCCCATGCCATCCGATATCCGGGTCAAGATCTGCGGGCTGACGCGGCCCGAGGATGTGGCGGCGACGGTCGAGGCCGGGGCTGCCTATTGCGGCCTGAATTTTTTTCCGAAAAGTCCGCGCTATGTCAGCCCGGCGGTGGCCTGCGATCTCGCGTTGGCGGCACCGGCGGGGCTGGCCAAGGTGGCGCTGGTGGTCGATGCCTCCGATGCTCAGCTCGACGAGATTGTCGACGTGGTACCGCTCGATATGTTGCAGCTTCATGGGCGCGAGAGCCCGGATCGCGTGCGCGAGGTCAGGGCGCGATATGGCCTGCCGGTGATGAAGGTCGTCGGCGTGGCGGACGCGACCGACCTGCCGGCGCTCGACACCTATTCCAAAGTGGCCGACCAGATCCTTGTCGATACCAAGCCGCCGAAAGGCGCCGATCTGCCGGGTGGGAACGGGCTGGCCTTTGACTGGCGGCTGATTGCCGGTCGGCGGTGGCTGGTGCCGTGGATGCTCGCAGGTGGTCTGACGCCCGAAAACGTCGCCGAGGCGGTGCGGCTGACAGGCGCGCGCCAGGTCGATGTGTCCTCGGGTGTCGAATCGGCCCGTGGCGTAAAGGATGCCGGCCTGATCCAGGCCTTTGTGCGGGCCGCGCAGGCCTGATTGCCGGCACAACCGGCCCTGTCAGCGTGCAGTCAGGTTCTCTGCGCCTTGCCCTTCCGTCGCCTGCGTCTTAGGACGATGAAACCGCAACGGGAGGCACCGACAATGGCCGACGATCTTCTTAACTCCTTCATGTCCGGTCCGGACGAAAACGGACGGTTCGGTATCTTCGGGGGCCGCTTTGTCAGCGAAACGCTGATGCCGCTGATCCTGTCGCTGGAAGAAGAATACGAGAAGGCAAAGACCGACCCGGCCTTCTGGGCCGAGATGAACGATCTCTGGACCCATTATGTCGGCCGGCCCAGTCCACTCTATTTCGCCGAGCGCCTGACCGAACATCTGGGCGGCGCCAGGATCTATCTGAAGCGCGATGAGCTGAATCACACCGGCGCGCACAAGATCAACAACGTGCTGGGCCAGATCATCCTGGCGCGGC
>CAYGNB010000475.1:0-2316 GCA_964351135.1 uncultured Rhodobacterales bacterium
ATCGCGTTCGAGGAAATGCTGGAACTGGCCAGCCTCGGCGCCAAGGTGCTGCAGACGCGGTCGGTCGAGCTGGCGATGCGCAACAAGGTCAAGCTGCGGGTGCTCAGCAGTTTCGAGGAACAATCCGACGAGGCCGGCACGCTGGTCTGCGACGAGGAGGAAATCATGGAAAGCAATATCGTTTCCGGTATCGCCTACAGCCGCGACGAGGCAAAGATGACGCTGGTGTCGGTCGCCGACCGCCCCGGTATCGCGTCGATCATCTTCGGGGCGCTGTCGGATGCGGGCGTCAACGTGGACATGATCGTGCAGAACATCTCGGAAGAGGGCCGCACGGACATGACCTTTTCGCTGCCCACCGATCAGGTGAAGCGGGCCGAAAAGGCGCTGGCCGAAACCCACGAGGCCGGTAACCTGAACTACCGCGAACTGCTGACCGATCTCGATGTGGCCAAGGTTTCGGTGGTCGGTATCGGTATGCGCAGCCAGTCCGGTGTGGCGGCCAGAATGTTCCGGGTGCTGTCCGACGAAGGCATCAACATCAAGGTCATTACAACTTCCGAGATAAAAATTTCCGTCCTGATCGACCGGAAATACATGGAACTTGCGGTTCAGGCCCTGCATGATGCGTTCGAATTGGACAAGCTGACCTAAGCGGACGTTTCTGCCTGGGGCGGTTCGCGTGGGGAAACGAACGGGGCAGATGGCCGAAAGCTTCGAAACCGAAAGCCGCAAGCTTCTGGGGCGTTTGCGTGACGCCATGGCCAGCGATATCGCGGGTCAGGCGCGGCTGGACCTGATCACCCATCTGATCGCGGATTCGATGGGGACCGAGGTTTGTTCGATCTACCTGTTCCGCGACGAGGAAACGCTCGAGCTTTGCGCCACCGAGGGCCTGAAACCAGAAGCCGTGCATCAGACCAGGATGCGCATGGGCGAAGGGCTGGTGGGCCGTGTTGCCCGCAGCGGGACGGTGGTGAATACTCCGGACGCGCCGTCGGAAAAAGGGTTCAGCTACAAGGCCGAAACCGGGGAGGAGCGGTACTCCTCCTTCCTCGGGGTGCCGATCCAGCGGCTGGGCGAAAAGCTGGGCGTGCTGGTGGTGCAGTCCCGTGCCGCGCGCGAATTTTCCGCCGACGAGGTCTATGCGCTGGAAGTGGTGGCGATGGTGCTGGCCGAAATGACCGAGCTGGGTGCCTTTGTCGGCGAGGGCGCGGCGCTGTCGCCGCTGCACCAGCAATCGGTGATGATTCGGGGCGGCACTGCCCAGGAAGGCGCGGCTGACGGTCATGTCTGGCTGCACGAGCCGCGTGTTGTGGTCACCAACCCGATTGCCGACGACCCGCATCGCGAACTGGAACGGCTGCATGAGGCGGTCGAGGAACTGCGCGTCGGCGTGGACCGGATGCTGGAAATGTCGCGCACGGGCGACAAGGAACAGCTGCAGGTGCTCGAAGCCTATCGCATGTTTGCCAATTCCCGCGGCTGGATGCGCCGGATGGAAGAGGACATTGCCCGCGGCCTGTCCGCCGAGGCCGCGGTGGAAAAAGAGCAGTCGCAGGCGCGGGCGCGGATGGCGCAGGTGCAGGATGCCTATCTGCGCGAACGGCTGGCCGATCTCGACGATCTGTCCAACCGCCTGCTGCGCATTCTGACCGGGCAGGGCGGAAACACCGGTGCCGAACTGCCCGCCGACCCGATTCTGGTGGCACGCAATATCGGCCCCGGCGACCTGCTGGAATACGGCCGGTCGTTGCGCGGGATCGTGCTCGAGGAAGGTTCCGTCGGCAGCCACGCGGCCATCGTGGCGCGCGCGCTGGCGATTCCGCTGGTGATCCATGCCGAACGCATCACCAACGAGGCGCTGAACGGCGATCACATCATGGTCGATGGCGATCAGGGCATCGTGCATCTGCGTCCGGACGATACCGTCGTGACCGCCTTTCGCGACAAGATCGCGATGCAGGCGCAGGCGCAGGAACGGTACACCTCGATCCGGGACAAGCCCGCGATCACGCGCGACGGTGTGCGGGTCGAGATGCACATGAACGCGGGGCTGATGGCGGATCTGCCTTCGCTGCGCAGTTCGGGTGCCGAAGGCGTCGGATTGTTCCGCACCGAACTGCAGTTTCTCGTCCGCAACCAGATGCCCAAGCGGACCGAGCTGGCCGATATCTATGCGCAGGTACTGGACGCGGCGGGAACCAAGCGCGTGGTATTCCGCACGCTCGACATCGGGTCGGACAAGGTGCTGCCCTATATGAAGCCGACGGACGAGCCGAACCCGGCGCTGGGCTGGCGGGCGATCCGGGTCGG
>CAYGNB010000476.1:0-2302 GCA_964351135.1 uncultured Rhodobacterales bacterium
GCGATCCTGTCCTCGCATTACCGGCCCGAGTTCATCGTGAACATCAAGGAAACCGGCAAGATCCAGATGGTCGACTATTCCGACATCAAGAGCCTGAAGGTGACCGAGATCGAAGCCGAACGGTTCCTGCATGACGGTGGGCTGGACAGTTCCAAGCGCTATTTCCTGACCGCCGCCAACGCGCGCAACAAGGTGGCGGTGATCGACACCAAGGAAGGCGACCTCGAGGCGATCATCGAAACCGAAGGGGAAACCCCGCATCCGGGCCGCGGCGCGAACCTCAACCACCCCACCTATGGGCCGGTATGGGCAACGTCGCATCTGGGTGACGACACGGTGGCGCTGATCGGCACCGACCCCGATGGGCACCCGGATCATGCCTGGAAGATGGTCCAGCAGCTCTATGCGCTGGGTGGCGGGTCGCTGTTCGTCAAGACCCACCCGGAATCCGGGCATCTCTATGTCGATGCGCCGCTGAACCCCGACGCCGAAGTGTCCGGTTCGGTCGCGGTCTTCAAGGTCAGCGACCTCGCGCAGGAGGAACCGGAATACACCGTTCTGCCGATCGTGGAATGGGCCGGGATCGCCGAGGGCCAGCCCCGCGTGGTGCAGGGCGAGTTCAACAAGGCCGGCGACGAGATCTGGTTCTCGGTCTGGAACAACGCCGACCTGGAATCGGCCATCGTGGTGGTGGACGACAAGACGCTCGAACTCAAGCATGTGATCAAGGACGAACGCCTGATCACGCCGACGGGCAAGTTCAACGTCTACAACACCCGGACCGACACCTACTGAGGCCACGCCTCGCCCCGGGGGCCGGACAGCCCGGCCCCCGGATGACCCCCGACAAGACACGCAAGGCAGCCAGGGAGCCACCCGCATGTCCACCAATGGCAAGGTTTACCTGATCGGCGCCGGACCCGGCGACGCGGAGCTTCTGACCCTGCGCGCGCTGAGGATGCTGAAAGAAGCGGACGCGGTGGTCTATGACCGGCTGGTCTCGCCCGAGATCCTCGACCTTGCCCCGGCGACCGCGCAGATGATCCCGGTGGGCAAGGCCCCGAAATGCCACACGGTCCCGCAGGACCGGATCAACGAAATTCTCGCCGAACTGGCCGCGCAGGGGCTGACCGTCGCGCGGCTGAAGGGCGGCGACCCGCTCATCTTCGGGCGCGGCTCGGAAGAGGCCGCGTACCTGACCGAACGCGGGATCGCGGTCGAGTACGCCCCCGGCATCACCGCCGCGCAGGGCACGGCCGCCGCGACCGGCGTTCCGCTGACCCATCGCGGTCTGGCGACCGGCGTGCGGTACGTGACCGGCCACCGCGCGGCCGACCAGCGCCTCGATCTGGACTGGAAGAGCCTCGCCTGCCCCGACACCACGCTGGTGGTCTACATGGGCGCGGCCAACATCGCCGAGATCGCGCTGCGCCTGATGGGCGAAGGCATGCCCGCCCGGCTCCCCGTGATGGCGATTTCGGCGGCGACCACGCCACGCGAACAACGTCTGCTGTCACGGCTGGACCAGATTGGCGTCGACATCAGCGCGATGCCGATGCGCGCCCCGGTCCTGTTCGTGATCGGCCATGTCGTTTCGCTCTATCGCGACACGGCCCGGCCCCTGCCGCAGGCCCTGACCGAACCGAAGGTGCTGGCCGGTGAATAGAATGCTGATCGGTATCCTGTTGCTGGCTGCGGGGGCCGCCGCGGCCGCCAGCGTCGCCGCGCCGGAACAGCCGGATGCGGCGGCGTTGGAACGGCTGGTGCTGCAGGATTGCGGCTCGTGCCACGGGCTGACGCTGAAAGGCGGGCTGGGCCCCGACATCCGCCCGGATGCGCTGGCACATTACGATGCCGAAACGCTGAGCGCCGTCATTCTGGACGGCATCCCCGGCACCCCCATGCCGCCCTGGCGGCCGCTGCTGTCCGAGGCCGAGGCGGCCTGGATCGTCGAATACCTGCTGACCGGAGACGCGGAATGAAACAGCTCATCCTGGCCGTGACGCTTGCCCTTGCCGCCCCGGCGACAGCGCAGCCCACTGGCGATCTGGGCCTGATCGTGGAACGCGCGAGCGGATCACTGCTGGTGGTAGACCAGTCCGAGCGCGCCGCGCTGGGCCGGATCGAGGGGCTGGGCGACCTGTCGCACGCCTCGCTGGTCTATTCGCCCGATGAACGCTTTGCCTATGTCTTTGGCCGCGACGGCGGGCTGACCAAGGTGGATATTCTGGAACAAGCGGTCGTCAGCCGGGTGATGCAGGCGGGCAATTCCATCGGCGGGGCGATTTCCGACGATGGCCGC
>CAYGNB010000477.1:0-2289 GCA_964351135.1 uncultured Rhodobacterales bacterium
CGTACCGTCACCGACAGCGCGGGCCGCGTTGTCGAGGTGCCCGACGAGGTGACCACTGTCTTTGCCGCCGGTCCCCCGGCGTCGGTCCTGGTCTACGTGCTGAAGCCCGAGGCGTTAACCGGCTGGCCGCGGGCGCTCCGCGCCAGCGAGGTCGACTATATCGCCGAACCCTATCGCGACCTGCCTGAAACCGGCCGCCTGACCGGGCGCGGCGGCGAAGCCAATCTGGAGCGGGTTCTGGAGGTCCGGCCCGATCTGATCGTCGATTTCGGATCGGTTCGCGATACGTATGTCGATCTCGCCAACCGGGTGCAGGCGCAGACCGGTATCCCCTATCTGCTGATCGACGGTCGGTTCGAGAGCACGGCGCAGGCGCTGCGCCTGCTGGGCGAGGCCATCGGCGTGCCCGAGCGTGGCGAAATCCTGGCCGCAGACGTTGAGGCACGGTTTTCCGCCATCGACACCATGTTGGGCGCCATCCCCGAAGACGAGCGGCCGCGTGTCTACCTCGCCCGTGGTCCCGAGGGGCTGGAAACTGGCATGAAAGGATCGATCAACACCGAGATCATCGAGCGCGCTGGCGGGCGCAACGTCGCCGATGACGGTGGCCAGACCCGGGGGCTGGTCAATGCCTCGATGGAGCAGGTGATCGTCGCCGATCCCGAGATCATCGTGACCTGGGATCGGACCTTCTTTGACACGGTCTTTGACAATCCGTTGTGGCAGGGGATCGACGCGGTGCGTGCTGGCCGGGTCTACCTGTCGCCGGCTGCCCCGTTCGGCTGGATCGACCGGCCGCCCTCTTTGAACCGGATGATGGGGCTGACCTGGATGGTGGGGCTGATGTATCCGGATATTTGGCAGGGTGACCTGCGTGAGGAAGCCCGCGCATTTTACGACCTCTACTATCACGTTCATCTGTCGGATGCGGAACTGGACCGCCTGCTGGAATGGGCAGACGGAAACGCCCCCCAGTGAGTCGCGCGCCGGTTCCTCTGGTTGTGTTTCTGGTCGTCGCGCTGGCGCTGATGGCCTTTGGCGCCGTGATGATCGGCCCCTATTCCCTGTCGCCCGGCGAGGTATTGGCGACGCTGGCCGGGCGGGGCGATCCACAGTCCGTGATTGTCGTCTGGAATATCCGCCTGCCACGTATCGGTGCGGCGCTGCTCGTCGGCGCGGCGCTGGCGGCGGCGGGGGCCTGCTATCAGGCGCTGTTTCGTAACCCGCTGGTTTCCCCCGATATCCTGGGTGTTTCGGCAGGCGCGGGTCTTGGCGCGGTCGCGGGCATCTTTCTCTCGCTGCCGGTGGCGGCGATCCAGGCGTCTGCCTTTGCCGGCGGTATGGCGGCGGTGGGCGTGGTAACGTTGATCGCTGCGGCGGTCAGGGGCGCCGACCGTACGCTGACGCTGGTGCTGGTGGGGGTGGTGATCGGCGCGCTGGCCGGCGCGGGAACCTCGCTGCTGAAGGTTCTGGCGGATCCTTACGATCAGTTGCCGGCGATCACGTTCTGGTTGCTGGGGTCGCTGGCCGCGGTGACCTCTGCCGATATCCTGCCCGCGCTGCCTGTCGTTTTGATCGGGCTGGTGCCGCTGGTCCTGCTGCGCTGGCGGATCAACGTGCTGTCCATGGGTGACGAGGAGGCGCGTGCCCTCGGCGTGGAGGCCGGGCGCACACGGTTGCTGGTGATTGCTGCCGCCACGCTGGTAACGGCCAGCGTCACCGCACTGGCCGGTGTTGTCGGATGGGTCGGCCTGGTCATCCCGCATGTGGCGCGGATGCTGGTCGGGCCGGGCTTTGGCCGTCTGCTGCCCGCGTCCGCCCTGATCGGTGCGGGTTATCTGCTGGGGGTGGACACGCTGGCCCGTACCATCGCCCCTGTCGAGGTTCCTCTCGGGATCCTGACGGCGGTCATCGGTGCGCCGTTCTTTGTGGTGTTGCTGGCGCGCGGGCGCCGGGGGTGGTCGTGATGCTGGAGGCGCGCGATCTGGCCATCGGCTACGGGAGGCACCGCGTCGGCAGCGGCCTGTCCCTGAACATCGGTGCGGGCGAAATTCTCTGCCTGCTGGGGCCGAACGGCTGCGGCAAGACCACATTGTTCCGCACGCTCATGGGTCTGCTGCCATCGCTGGGCGGTTCTGTTCTGCTGGGCGGTCGGCCGATCACAGGGCTGCACCGGGCCGAGATCGCGCGCCGCATCGCGTATGTGCCGCAGGCACATGCCCCGCCTTTCCCCTATGAGGCGCAGGAGGTTGTCCTGATGGGCCGTACCGCGCGGCTCGGTCCCTTTGG
>CAYGNB010000478.1:0-2266 GCA_964351135.1 uncultured Rhodobacterales bacterium
GCCGGCAACAGACCGAACGGCCTGTTTTCGAACCGCAAAACCACCCGTTCAGGCGCCCGCGGCTGATGAGGAAGGCGACCATCCCCCTTTGGCGTCAAGAGATCGAGCGTTCGATCTCCTCCTCGTCGCAGACGATATCCGCAGCGGCCTGCCAGGCCTCGGAGGCGGCGGCGGGCGGGACAGGCGCCACGCCCTGCCCGCCCTCGGCGGTATAGGCGCGCACGAAGGCGCGCATCGCATGTGCCACCCCGGCGGCATTCACCTCCCGGCTGTCCTCCTCGAAATACATCCCGCCCGTGGGGCTGCCGGTGATGATCTCGTAGGAGGGGAAATAGTCGATGAACGCGTGCGCGTCGCAGGCCTCCTGCGCGGCCACCCGCAGGACCGACTTGCTGTAAGTGGTGGAGACCAGAACATGCCGGTTCTCATAGGTGGCGATCAACGGCACCGGCGAGACGGTCAGCAGGATGTTGACCTTCGGATTGAGATCGCGCAGGGCGGCCACGAAGCCGGCCAGTTCGGAACGAACCTCGTCGATGGTGAAATTGTGGAATTCGTGCGCGTCGGGGTCGAACCGCCCGCCCGCCACGCCTGGCGCCAGCGGAAAGACCGCCCCGTCGCGCCTCGACCGCCACGCCTCGGTCAGCCCCAGCGTGAAGACGAAGACGTCGCATTCCTCGAAGACCCGGCGCACATGGGCCAGATGCTCTTCCCGTGCTGCTTCGACCTCTTCCCGCGTCCCGAAACCCTCGGGCTCGATCGTCGGGCGGTAGGGATCGACATACCGGCCGTCGTCGCGACGCCAGGCAGAGTCCCGAAGGCGCGCACCCTCCATCGCCTCGCGGAACAGCTGGTGCAATTGGTGCACGGTGTAAAGATTTCCGTAGCGTGCGGAAAAGACGCCGTAATTCCGCCGCCCGCGCGTCGCGTCGTCGAGGCCCACGCCAGCCTCGGGTACGAAGTAATTGAAGCCGAGGGAGGAAAGCTTCTTGGAAATATGCTGCGCGAAACAGCTGCCGGCGGTGGCAATCCTGTCGTTGCGGTCCAGCGTGAATTTCGGATCGACCGCCGGGTCGACCATATGCGGATCGACCCGAGACACCGCCCGGCGCCACATCTGGTGGTCGCGAATGTTCGAATAGGGGTTGTCGGACATCTCAGGCTCCAAACCGTCCCAGCACATGGTCGCGAAACGCAACGGATTTCTGTTCGAACCCCGCCTGCATCGACATGGTTCCGCGCCCGTGCCGTTCATAGGTGTCGTAGCACAGACCGACAAATTCCGGCAGGGTCAGCACAACATCGGATTGTGCGGGCTTGAAGTAATAGCTGCCCCGACATCCGTTCGCCTCGGCGATTTCGGGGTAGCACGGGTAGATGGCGCTGTTGGCCAGCGCGTCGGGCAACGGCAGGTCGCCATCCCGCATCTCGACCGGCAGTTTCCCGGCGATGACCCGGGCGACATCCACCAGACAGGCGACATGCGGGTGGTTGATCGTATGCATGAAACACCCGCGACGCACCCAGTCGCGAAACCTGGCCTCGAGGGGAATGCCCGCCGTGGCGAAGGCACCCAGCAGATTGGCCCGCTCCGCCTGCCAGAGCGCGTAAAAGCCCATGTCGTCATAGACCCGGTCGGTAAAGAGGCGCAGCGTCTCGGCCACCGAAAGCCCCGCCTCGAACCCCAGAAAGCAGAGGCTTGAATGGTAAACGCCATAGGGCGTGGAAACCTGTCCCGCCCCCGGTTTCGTCAGATACACCGTGTCCGGGTGGTAGCCGGAGAAATAGAAGGGCGGGATCGTGATCAGCTTGTCGCCAAGCTCTTCGGGCCTGTCGAGATAGGTCTGGGCCAGAGGAAGCAGCAGGACGATATCGTTCCTGGCGCAATCCGCCTGAAAACCGCGCCTGTCGGTATTTGCCTCGCTCACGGTGTAGGCCGTGACCCGGACCGTGGGGCAGAACCGTTCGATGGCGCGTCTGTAGAAGGGCGTGGCACAGTTCGACACGATCAGCACGTCATGCGTGGCGGCGGCCGACCCGCGCAGCGCCGACGCGGTATCTGAGGGCAGGACTGTCTCGGGGCTTGCCATCCCCGTCAGTTTTCTGGCCATGGCCCCGGGCAACCGCACCGCCTCTTTCAAGAATCGCTTCGTCATTCCAGCCCTCGGGCGGCGGGCACCGGAAAAAGCGCCGCGTCCGCGTCACGCGGCCATTAGGCCGCGCGTTCTCTTAGATCAAGAAGGGCCGGCGGGAAACCGCTTTTCTC
>CAYGNB010000479.1:0-2263 GCA_964351135.1 uncultured Rhodobacterales bacterium
ACCGCGCGCGACAGGTTCTCGGGTGCCAGCCCGCGTTCGCGATAGGCTTCGGCATAGGTGCGCGCGCCCATGACGATTGCCATGTACTGGTCGCACAGGATCAGGTTCGCCCCGATGCATGTCAGAACCGTGGACACGATCAGCGATCCGGTCGATTTCGCCCCGGCGAGGATCCGGTTGGCGATCACCTTCAACTGGTTCGTCCGTTCCATCACGCCGCCGAACATCATCGCCACGATGATCAGGCTGATCGTGTACATCATCGATTCGAGCCCGCCGCGCGATAGCAGCGAATCCACGTCCTCGATCCCTGTGTCCGCGCTGAAGCCGCCAAAGGCGACATTGGCGATTTGATCGTAACTCGCCCCCTGCAGTCCGATGGCGCAGACGATCCCGGCAAGCACGCCCAAGGCGATGCCGGGGATTGCGGGCATCTTGCGGTAGGATACGACCAGCACCACCAGCACCGGCAGCAGAAGCACCGGGTTGATCATGAAATTCTCGTCCAGCGTGGTCAGGATGGTCTGGATACGCTCGAGGTCGCCGCCATCGCCGCTGTACCGCAGGCTCAGCACCACCTCGATCACCAGTGTCAGCGTGATCGACACGCCGGTGGTGTAGGTCATGTGTTTGATATGGGTGAACAGGTCGGTTCCCGCCATGGCCGGGGCGAGGTTGGTGGTGTCCGACAGCGGTGACATCTTGTCGCCGAAATAGGCGCCCGACAACACCGCACCCGCCACCAGCGGCAGCGGAAATCCGAGCCCGGCCCCGATCCCCATCAATGCGACGCCGATGGTGCCGGTGGTGCCCCAGCTGGTGCCGGTCGACAGCGATGTGATCGCGCAGATCACCACCGCCGCAGGCAGGAATATCTCTGGTGCCAGGATCTGCAGGCCATAGTAGATCAGTGTCGGCACGACCCCGGCGAGGATCCACACCCCGATCAGGATACCGACGATCATCAGGATGATCATCGCCGGCAGCGCATTGGCGATACCGCGCACCATGCCGTTCTGGATGTTCTGCCAGCTGAACCCGCAGCGCAGCGCAATCAGGCTGGCGACCAGCACCCCCAGCAACATCGGCACCTGCGGATCCAGCCCGTAGAACACGATCGAGACGCTGATCCCGAGGACCAGCGATACAAGCGACAGCACCGCTTCCCAGAGATGCGGTGCGCGTGCGTGGTGTGGAATGTCTGTCTTCATCGGTCCCTCGGTATGTCGCGTCACCGCCATGCGCCCCCGCGACAGCGCGGCGCGTGGGATGCCGTTGGCGATTTCGTCCCATACCCGTCCGATTTTTGACAATTTTATGACAAATTTCGATATTGACCAGCCGGTATCGACAGGGCCTGCTGGCTGACGGAGGCAAGCTGGCGCATTGGCAACACGGCACTGGTCCTGCGGACGCAAATCCGCTAGACCCATTGGCCGCAGGGCGCGACAGGACGCCCGGGAAACCACGCCAAAGGATCGCCAGACATGACCACCCGCGCCGGTTTCGTCGCCCTGATCGGAGAGCCCAACGCGGGCAAATCCACGCTGCTTAACCGCATGGTGGGGGCCAAGGTCAGCATCGTCACCCACAAGGTGCAGACAACCCGCGCCCGTATCCGCGGCGTGGCCATCGAGGGTGATGCCCAGATCGTCTTTGTCGACACGCCGGGCCTGTTCCGCCCGCGCCGCAGGCTGGACCGCGCCATGGTCGCCGCCGCCTGGGGCGGGGCGGCGGATGCCGACGTGATCGTGCTGCTGATCGAGGCTCATCGTGGCATCACCGATGGCGTCACCCGTATCCTCGACGGGCTGGCCGAGGTGGCGCAGGGCCGCAAGGTGGCGCTGGCGATCAACAAGATCGACCGGGTAAAGGCGGAAAACCTGCTGGCGCTGACCCGCGACATGAATGACCGTTTCGACTTTGCCGAGACATTTCTGATCTCGGCGGAAAAGGGTCACGGGGTGGACGATCTGCGCCGCTGGCTGGCCGCCGAACTGCCCGAAAGCCCCTGGCTCTACCCCGAAGACCAGATTGCCGACCTGCCGATGCGCATGATCGCCGCCGAAATGACGCGCGAGAAACTCACGCTGCGGCTGCACCAGGAGCTGCCCTACCAGATGACCGTCGAAACCGAGAGCTGGCAGGAGCGCAAGGACGGTTCGGCCCGCATCGACCAGGTGATCTATGTCACCCGCGATGGCCACAAGGGCATCGTGCTGGGCAAGCGCGGCGAAACCATCAAGGCGGTGTCCCAGGCCGC
>CAYGNB010000480.1:0-2261 GCA_964351135.1 uncultured Rhodobacterales bacterium
AGGCCTGCGGCGAATGCGGCAACTACACGCTGGTGCGCAACGGCACCTGCATGAAATGCAACACCTGCGGGGCAACCAGCGGGTGCAGCTAAGGGATCGCGCCAGCGATGGCGTGTAGGGGTCAGGGGGGCACTTGCTCCGCGACCCCGACGAAACCGGGTGGGACGGCGGGATCGTCCTTCCCACCTGTACAAGGGGCGGGTGCGCTCGTCCCGGCGACGTTCAGGACGCAGGCAAAAAACTCCGGGCGGTACTACATACGAGCCTGAACGGCGAAACTGGATGGGGGGCCACGGCCCCCCACATTTTTTCGCGCGTCAGTTCGGCAGGTGGATGTTGAACCGCGCCCGTATCGCCGTATCGGTTGCCGCGTCGAACCGCGCGGGGGCGCGGTCGGACAGGATCTCTTCCTTGCGCGCGGTTGCCTTGGCGATCAGATCGGGCTTGCCCAGCTCCGCCCATTCCTTGGGCGAGGTACGGTCGCCCAGGGTGGGATAGACATAATCCGCCTGCATTCGCCCCAGCGTCTGTCCGGTGCCCAGATAGTGGCCGGTGCCGCCCAGGCAAACCTCGGCGATCTGGTCCACGGCCAGTGTTTCCTCGGTCACCTCGATGCCGCGCACGCAGCGCAGCGCCTGACCGATGAGGTCGTCGCCAAGAATCAGGCTTTCATGGCAAAATCCCAGCAGCGAGGCGTGCATACCTGCGGCCTCGTAGACCATGTTCAGCCCGGCCAGCCCGGCCATCACATTCGAACACATCTGTTCCCAGCCCGCCTGCATGTCGGGCAGTTTCGAATCCGCGATACCCGCCGCCGCGCCGCCGGGTAGGTCGTAGAACCGGTGCATCTGGGCGCAACCTGCCGTCAGCAGCGCCTGTTCGCCCGACCCGCCGGTCATCGCGCCCGTGCGCAGGTCCAGCCCGAAGGGCCATGTGCCAAAGATCGCGGGCGCGCCGGGTTGCACCGCGTTGACATAGACCAGCCCGGCCAGGCATTCGGCCACGGCCTGCACGATCGCGCCCGCGATCGTCGAGGGCGCCGTGGCCCCGGCCATGCCCGCCGACAGCAGCAGCACCGGCATCCCGCCTCTGATGCAGTTTTCCATCACCTGGCAGGCCTCGGTGGCGAATTTCATCGGCGGCACGACGAAACAGTTGGAATTGCTGACGAACGGCCGCGCCCGCCAGGCGTCTTCGCCACCGGCGATCATGTGCAGCATCTCCAGCGCATCTGCCACGAAACCCGGTTCGGTAAAGGAGGTGCCGACATGTTTTGTGGTGCCGGAACAGCAGGCATAGATGGTGTTCAGGTCCATGTCCCGGTTATCGGGAATGTCGCGGCAGACCATCGGGCGTTGCAGGAAATGGATGTTGTCGAGCCGGTCGGTGATGCGGGCGGCATCGTGCAGGTCCTGCACCGTGCTGTCGCGATAACTGCGCCCGTCGACGTCGACCATATGCACCGCCGCACCGGCCGTGCCGTAATGAACACGGGGGCCGGAGAGGTCGAGGTCGTGGACCGGATCGCGGCCGTGCAGCGTGATCGACCGGTTTGCCCGCGCCAGCGTGTCCTCGACCAGGGCGCCGGGAAAGCGCAGGCGTCCGTCATCGCCCAGCGTACAGCCCGCGCCGGTAAGGTATTCGATCCCGCTGGCCGGAGCGTCCGCCAGCCCGATCCGTTCGAGAGCATCGAGCGCCGCGCCGTGGATCTTTTGCATGTCTGTATCGGTCAGCGGGCGGTAGAGCCCGCCCTCGAGGCCCGGGCGCACCGGGCGCAGATGGTCGGGCAGGGCGCTGGCGCGGGCGGCGCGACGGGCGGCGCGGCCGCCGCTGCGCGATGCAACTCGTGATTTGGTCTGGTCATTCATTGGGTCGGATCCTTGGACAATGAGGAAAGGCGGGGTCAGCCCCGTCTGGGTTGTCCGCGGGCCGCGCGCCCGCGCTCGGCCCCGATGGTCCGCCGGATCAGATCGATCTTGGAATTCCGACCGTGCATATATCCTCGCTCCCACAGCCAGTCTGGCCGGATGCGTGGTGCTGTCTGTCCCGTTTGCGACGCGGATCGGTGACGCAAATCCACCTGTCGCCGTCCGGCCGAGATGGCCGCAGGGATCGGAACCGCCGCTTGCCATGAAAATTGGCCAAGGACGCTTGACGGGGGCAGGGCGGGGCCATAATAGGTGCGAACGCTCACGTCAGTGGGCGGGCAGCGGGCGGTTGTAGCTCAGTTGGTTAGAGTACCGGCCTGTCACGCCGGGGGT
>CAYGNB010000481.1:0-2249 GCA_964351135.1 uncultured Rhodobacterales bacterium
CGGCGCTGGCGGCGCGCTACGGGATCACCGACTGGCTGATCCCCTCGGTCTGGCCCGAAACCTTTTCCTATACCACCCATGAATGCCTCGCCACCGGCCTGCCCACCTATGCCTTTGCGCTCGGGGCGCAGGGCGCGGCGGTGGCAGCGGCCGAAAACGGACGCCCGGTACCCCTTTCCCCCGGCGGCGACCCGGCGCAGGATATGTTCGACGGCCTGCAGCGGCAGGCGGCGGAGGAGTAATGAACAAACAAACGGTTTCCGTGACCCGTCTGCGCCGGGCCGGCATCGAGGTGCTGGCCCCGGCGATGACCCGCAACATCACCCTGCCCGATCACACGGTGATCGAGGCGCCCGCGTCGCTGAAGCGGACGCAGTTCGAACATTCGATCCACCTGGGCGCCTTTTCCTACCAGGTGTCGGGGTTCTGTTTCGCGGCACGGATCGGGCGGTACTGTTCCTTTGGCGAAGAGGTGCAGATCGGGCGTCAGAACCATCCGATGGACTGGATGTCGACCTCGCCCGCCTTCTATCGCGGCGACCGGCTGTTCGATCTGGGGGACGGGTTTACCGGCGCGGCCGACTACCACGAATATCGTTTCGCTCCCAGCCGCCGCGCGACGAAACCGCGGATCACCCGGATCGGCCATGACGTGTGGATCGGCCATGGCGCCTATATTGCCGCCGGGGTGCGGATCGGCACCGGTGCGGTGGTTGCCGCGCGCGCGGTGGTGGCCCGGGACGTGCCGCCCTATGCGGTGGTCGCCGGCAATCCGGCGGTGATCAAGAAATGGCGGGTGGATCCGCAGGTGGTGTCGCAGATGTTGCGCAGCCGCTGGTGGCGGTTCGCGCCCTGGCAGATGCAGCATCTCGATCCCGCCGACCCGGTGACGTTCCTGCAGGGCCTGCGCGAGATGCGCAAGGAACCGGCCTTCGAAGCGGATGTATTCGATTTGCGCCCGCCAAAGCCCGAAGCCGACGGTCAGGGTGGGGAGGGCGCGAAATGATCCGGATGCCGTTTGCGAACCGCGCCGTGGCCCGGGCGGCCCTGGCCCGGCCGATCGTGTTCCTGCATATCCCCAAGACCGCCGGTCAGAGCGTGCACAACGCGCTGGCCGGGATGGTCGGCCCGTCCCGCGTCAGCCCGGTACGGGTGCACGGCCAGGCCAAAAACGGGGCGCCGCAGATGCCGCCGGGCTATGGGCTTTATTCCGGCCACCTGAACTGGGAAGAGGGCCAGATGCCCTCCGATCCCGGTTACGTCTTTACCGTGCTGCGCGATCCGCGCGAACGCATCGCATCGTTCTATTTCTACATGCTCAAGAAAGCCCAGGCGCTGGACCCGGCGGATCTGGAGAAGCCCGAACACCTACCCAAGCGGGCGCTGGCGACCTGGTCGACCGAGGATTACTTCTTTGGCGGCCCGCCCCGGCTGCGGCGCTTCATCCGCGACCACTACGACAATTTCTATTGCAGCTATTTCGCCACCCGCCGGATCCGGGGCGGCGGCGCGCTGGACGGGATGGCGGCGGCCGAACGGGTGGCCGCGGCGCAGGCCAACCTGCCGCTGATCGACCGGGTGCATTCGATCCTCGATCTCGGCACGCTCGAGGAGGAGATCGCCGACCGCTACGGTGCCCGGATCTCGGTGGTGGAAAGCTATGTGAATACCGGCCAGCATCGCCGGGACGAGGCGCGCTGGCCGAAACTGGCGGCCCGGATCGGCAGCGATGCGGCGCTGCGCCGGCTGGAAGGGTATGCCGAGGCCGACGCGGCGCTGATCGACGCGCTGGGGCTGAAGGTCTGAGCGATCCGCGCTCGGGGCCAGTCAGATCCGCCCCGTCAGCGCCAGCGCCCGCAGCACCGCCTGGCCCGTCCGGCCCGATCGCCGGGCGCCCGACAGATCCAGGGCGCGGCTGCGCGACCGTGTCTCCAGCAGGGCCCGCGCCGCTGCCTCATGTTCCGGGCGCAGTCCTGCGGGGCGGTCCAGCAGCGCGCCGAGATTGGCCCGCACCCAGTTGCGGTACCGCCCCCCGATCAGCGCCGTGGCCCGGCTGAATCCGGCGCGCGCGCCGGTATGGGCGCCGATCACATTGCCTGCGTGCTGGCGATAATAGAGCACCGGCTGCGTATCGAGCGTGATCCGCGCGCCCACCCCGGCCAGCCGCAGGTAGAGCCACCAGTCGTGGAACGGAATGTCGGGTGCCCCGCCCGCCCGCAGCGCCGCCAGCGCGGCCGCGTTCAGCGTCG
>CAYGNB010000482.1:0-2249 GCA_964351135.1 uncultured Rhodobacterales bacterium
CCGATGGAGGCGCTGGCGGGCAGCGACACGCTGTACAAGGCCTTCATCCCGCCGGGGCCTGACCGCAGGCCGACCGTGGCGCGGCTCTATCCCAATTTCGGTACCTTTGTCACCGGCGGTTTCCTCAGCCACGTTGCGGGCAAGGTTTTTCTACGCACAGCGATTGATGGCATCGAGTTTCGGATTCACAATGTGTTTCAGGGCGATGTGATGAACCCCGGCGAGGTAGAGGCCGGGAACGCGCTGGCGCTCTGCCATCGTCATGCCGGGGACTGGGACACCTGGATTGCCGCCTTCCGGTATCGGCTGGCCAAGGGCGCGTATCGCGCCGAGTTGCCGCCGGCCGCGCGCAACGGCGCAACCCTGCACGCACTGCTGGACCGGATTGATCGCAGCGAAGGCGAAACCGGCCTGCGCGCGTTTTTCGATGAGGTTGCGGCCGCCAGCCCGGATCTCGTGGCGCGGTTGCGCAGCGAGGGCCTGCTGCGCCATGTCGATCTGGATCTGCAGGCGCGGCGCGAGAAACACTTTCCCGGTGTGGTGGCCGACCTCTGAACGCGGATTGGGGGCCGCTGGGGCAGCAAGGTTCATGGCGCCATAGCCGTCACCGGGTCTTGCCCGGTCCGTTCGTTGTAGCTTTAAGGGCAGGGTGAACAGGGGCGGATCCATGACAGTTGGCATCAGAACCGATGGCAGGGCCAACCTGCTGGGCAGCATCTGGATGGTCGCGGCCATGGCTGCCTTTGCGATCGAGGATGCCTTTCTCAAGGCCGCGTCGACCACCGTACCCATCGGACAGGTTCTGATCCTGTTCGGCCTGGGCGGCGCGCTGGTGTTTGCCATTCTGGCGCGGTTCAACAACGAACCGCTGTTCGATCCCGATGTCCTGTCACGTCCGATGCGCGTTCGCGCTGTTTTCGAAATTGTCGGCCGGCTGTTTTACGGGCTGGCGATTGCGCTGACGCCGCTGTCGGCAGCGACCGTGATCCTGCAGGCGACTCCGTTGGTCGTCGTCGCCGGTGCGGCGCTGGTCTTTGGCGAACGGGTGGGCTGGCGCAGATGGCTGGCGATCGTTATCGGCCTGATCGGCGTCGTGGTCATCGTGCAGCCGGGGGCGGACAGCTTTTCCGCGCTGTCGATCCTGGCGGTGCTGGGCATGATCGGCTTTGCCGGACGCGACCTGGCCAGCCGCGCGGCGCCAATTGCACTCAGCACGCGAATCCTGGGGCTGTACGGTTTTCTGGCGATCGTCATTGCCGGGGCGATCTACTCGGTCTGGCTGGGTGTTCCCTTTGTGTTGCCCACCAGCGATGCGTGGGGCTTTCTGGTGGGGGCGGTGCTGGCCGGGGTTGTGGGCTATTCGTGCCTGATGACGGCGATGCGCACGGGCGAGGTGTCGGCGGTCACGCCGTTCCGCTATTCGCGCCTGCTGTTCGGAGTTGGCTTTGGGATCGTGTTTTTCGGAGAGAGCCTGAGCGCACCGATGCTGATCGGCTCTGGCCTGATCGTTCTGTCCGGCCTGTTTATCCTCTGGCGCGGTAAGCGGGTCGATACGCCCGCCTGACGCGTGCGGCCGGCGAACCTGTGTCGCCGGCCGTGTGGTCTGCAAAACCGGGATATCAGCGTGCCCGGGTGTCGGCTCAGGCCGCGTCGGCTGCTTGTGCGGTCCGCAGCCAGTCCAGAATCGCCTCGGGCGTCGAGGCGCCATAGGGATCGTCCGGCGCGTTGTCGCACAGGCCCGGCTCTTCGAACCAGGCCTGGACGATGCCGTCTTCGATCACGGCCGCATAGCGCCACGACCGCAGGCCAAAGCCCAGGTTGTCCTTGCGCACCAACATCCCCAGCTTGCGGGTCAGTTCGCCCGAGCCGTCGGGAATCATCTTGATGGCTGTCAGGCCCAGATGTTCGGCCCATTTATTCATCACGAAAGCGTCGTTGACCGAGACACAATAGATCTCGTCGATGCCTTCGGCCCGGAAATCCTCGGCCTGTTCGTTGAAGCCGGGCAACTGCCGGGTCGAGCATGTGGGCGTGAATGCGCCGGGCAGGCCGATCAGGATAACCCGCTTGCCCGCAAAGAGATCGCCGGTCGTGACATCCTGCCAACGAAAGGGGTTCGGCCCACCGACGGATTCGTCGCGAACGCGGGTATGGAATGTGACATCGGGCAGCTTTGCGCCAGAACGCATGGTCGTCTCCTTGATGTGAGAAAGGTAGTCAGTTCAGGCCGTTATAGCCTCGGTCCCACC
>CAYGNB010000483.1:0-2248 GCA_964351135.1 uncultured Rhodobacterales bacterium
GCCGCCTGCTGGGACGCGCTTTCGGTGTCGGGGCGCGGTCGCGTGATCCTGTTGGCCTCGCTGTCTGGCAAACGCGTGCGGTCGGCGCAGTCCGGGTCCTACGCAGTCAGCAAATTCGCTGCGGTCGGGCTCGCCCATGCGCTGCGGCACGCCGGGTTCGACAAGGGTATTCGCGCCACCGCGATCTGTCCCGGGTTCGTCGCCACCGACATGACCGCGAGCATCACGGAGCGCGCCGCCGACGCCATGACCCAACCCGAGGACCTCGCCCGCGTCATCGAAATGCTGATCGACCTGCCGAACGAAGCCAGCGTCGCCGAATTCTGCGTGAACTGCCAGCTCGAGGATCGCTTCTGAAATGCCGGGTCCGTTCGTCGTTCCGGTCCATGGCGACACCGATCTTCCCGAAAAGGTGGATGTCGTTGTCATCGGTGGCGGGATCATCGGCAGCTCTGCCGCGCTGGAGCTGGCGGATCGCGGCCTGAAGGTCGCGCTCTGCGAAAAGGGCGGGATCGGGCACGAACAATCCAGCCGCAACTGGGGCTGGGTCCGGATTACCCGCCGCGACCCGCGCGAAATCCCCCTGATGGCCGAGGCGCTGCGCATCTGGCCTGGCCTCGCCGAACGCACGGGGCGCGACCTGGGGTATCAGCGGTCGGGCATCGCGTTTGCCTGCGCTACAGACAAGGAATTTGCCGAGCATGAAAGATGGCTCGAAAATCTGAAGGATTATCAGTTCGACAGTCGCATGGTTTCAGGCCCCGAACTCGGCACGCTGTTTCCTGGCGGGAACCTCGATTTCAAAGGCGCGCTCTATACGGCGGCAGACGGGCGCGCGGAACCGCAGAAGGCCGCCCCGGCGATTGCCGAGGCCGCGCGGGACCGGGGTGCGCATGTCCTGACCGAATGCGCCGTGCGTGGGATCGAAACCCGCGGCGGTGCGGTCTGCGGCGTGGTGACCGAACGGGGCGAGATCGCTTGCGACCGGGTCGTTCTGGCGGGCGGCGCATGGTCCAGCCTCTTTGCACGGAACACGGGCCTGCGGCTGCCCCAGCTCAAGGTCAAAAATTCGGTCATCCGTACCAAACCCATCGACGGCGGGCCGGAGATTGCGCTGTGGTCCAACGGATTTGCGATCCGCAAGCGACAGGATGGCGGCTACACCATCGCGGACGGGTTCCGGAACATCGTCGATATCGTCCCCGACAGTTTTCGCTATATGCGCGATTTCCTGCCCGCCCTGAAAGCGGAATGGCGTGCGTTGATGCCGCGTCTTGGCGGGCGGTTCTATGACGAGGCGCGCATTCCGAACAGGTGGCCGCACGATGAGGCGAGCCCGTTCGAATACTGCCGTGTGCTGGACCCGGAACCGTCCTTTTCGGTGCAGGACAAGGCGTTCGACAATCTGCGCAAGGCTTTCCCGGTCTTCGAGAAGGCCGAGATCGCACAACGCTGGGCCGGAGCGATCGACGTGACGCCAGACGCGATCCCGGTGATCTCGGACGTCGCGGAAATACCGGGCTTCTACCTCGCGACCGGGTTTTCGGGCCACGGCTTTGGGATCGGACCTGCGGCGGGGCGGCTGGCGGCGGATCTGGTCTGCGGCCGCGCGCCCGTGGTCGATCCCGCTCCGTTCCGGTTCAGCCGGTTCTCCGATGGGTCGAAGATCCAGATCATAAGTGGCTTTTGAGGCGCCGACATCGGAAGCGTGCCCATGATGAGTGTCAGGTCGCACCAAAGGGCGCGGCGTTTCGATGACAGGTTGAGGCCGGGGGACGCGATGCTTAGGTAATCTTTGCTGCGGCGGGAGTATTTGCCATGAATTTGTCCATCGGGGAACTGTCCCGGCGATCCGAGGTCAAGGTGCCGACCATCCGGTATTACGAAAAGATCGGGCTGATCCCCGAGGTGCCGCGCAATGCCGGCAACCAGCGCCGGTACGGGGCCGGGGATCTGGACCGCCTGAAATTCATCCGCCATGCGCGTGAGCTGGGCTTTGATCTGGACAGCATTCGCGATCTTCTGGAGATGTCGGAAAAGCCGCTGGATTCCTGCCACGCCGCCGACAGCATCGCGCGGGCGCATCTCGACGGGATCAGGGCCAGGATTCACCAGTTGACGCTGCTGCAGCACGAACTCGAACGCATGGTGTCCGAATGCAGGCAGGGCCGCGTCTGCGATTGCCGGGTGATCGAAGTGCTCGCCAATCACGGAGAATGTTCGACCGATCATGGCCATGTGAACACGG
>CAYGNB010000484.1:0-2246 GCA_964351135.1 uncultured Rhodobacterales bacterium
TGGCCTTTGTCACCTGCAGCAACCGCGATTTCATGAGCCCGGCGGAGCAGGAAAAGTTCGACCGGGTGCGCCGGCGCGTGCCATATGTGCAATATGGGGGCTCTTGCTATTCCTACGGCGTTCTGGCCTCGGGCCGCACCGATCTTGCGCTGGACGGGGGGCTTGACCCCTTCGACATCTATGCTTCGGCGGCGGTTATCACAGGGGCGGGCGGTTTCGTGAGCGACTGGAACGGGGATCCGCTTTCGTTCGAGATGACCGGCACGGTTCTGGCGGCAGGCGACAAGGCGCGCCTGCAGGACACCATCGCGATCCTGAATGGCTAAACGCGCGGGAGTTTTCGGATGAAGATCGAACCCTTCGGCGTCGAAATCTGGATGAACGAGTTCGAAACCCGCTGTAAATTCAACTTGGCCGAAACCTGTGTCGCCTCGCTGACCGTGGAACAGCTGCTGGACATGTCGGACAGGAACACCGATGTTCTGGACGATCTCAAGCGCATGAAGCTGACCTATGGCGCGATTGAGGGATCGGATCGACTGCGCGATGCGATCTGCACGCTCTATCAGGATCAGCAACGGCACAACATCTTGGTGACCCATGGCGCGGTCGGGGCGAATGCGCTGGTTCATGAAACGCTGGTCGGGCCCGGCGACCACGTGATCTCAGTTCGGCCCACCTACCAGCAACATTACTCGATCCCGGAAAGCTATGGCGCGACGGTCGATATCCTGCATCTGCGCCCCGAGAACGGGTTTCTGCCCGATCTCGAGCAGTTGGCCGCGCTCATCCGGCCCGAGACCAGGCTGATCGCCATCAACAACCCCAACAATCCGACCGGATCGCTGATGGATGGGGATTTTCTGTCGCGGTTCATCGACATCGTGCGCCCCAGCCGGGCCTATATCCTTTGCGACGAAGTCTATCGCGGCACCGCGCAACAGGGCGACGGTTTCACCCCCGCCCTCGCCGATCTCTACGACCGTGGCATCAGCGTGGCGAGCATGTCCAAGACGTTTTCGCTGGCCGGGCTGCGCCTGGGCTGGATCGCGGCCGCGCCGGAGGTGATCGAAGCCGTCTCGATCCACCGCGATTACACCACGATCAGCGTCGGCATGCTGGACGATTACTTCGCGGCCCTGGCGCTTGAGGCCAAGGACCGGATCCTCGAACGCAGCCATCGGATCACGCGCGGCAACCTGCGGATCCTGGATGACTGGGTGACCTCGCAACCGGCGATCACATACGTCAGGCCGCAGGCCGGAACCACCGCGCTGCTGAAATACGATTTCGACATGCCCTCCCGCGATCTCTGCGTCGAACTGCTCGGGGAAACCGGGGTGATGCTGACCCCTGGCTCTGCCCTGCATATGGAAGGCTGGCTGCGCATCGGCTATGCCAACGACCCCGAGATCCTGAAGGCCGGGCTTGCCCGGTTCGGCGCGTTCCTGAAGCGGCTCGGGCAAAGGGGTGTGCCCTCCGCACCGGAGACTGCATGACCAAGACGCGGGCATGCCCTTCCGCTGCGGCATTCAGGGCCGAGCGGGGGGCCGAACCCCTCGCGGCGGCCTAGCCGAGGAATGCCTCCGTGTCGTCCGCGAATTCCCTCTGGGCGCGCTCGTATTCGCCGGGGTTGCCGATGTCGATCCAGCGGCAGGGCGCGGTGAAGCCTGAAACCTTCTCTCCCCTCTCGATGAGGCGCAGCACCAGCGACGGCGCGTCGAGATGCTTCCCCGGCTCGACAAGGGATTTCGCGAGGGGCGAATACACATAGATACCCATGCTTGCCGCATAGGACATTTTCGGTTTCTCGTCATAGCCGGTGATGTTGTCGCTTTCGTCGAGCGACAGGACGCCAAGCTGAATCTGCACCTCGGTGGAAACCACGCCAACCGTCAGGCACGCTCCCGTGTCGAGATGGTGCCGCATCATCGCGTTGAAGTCGATGGTCGAAAGCAGATCGCCATTCATCACGAAGAACGGTTCGTTCAGGCCGTCGATACCGCCGATGGCACCCGCCGTGCCGAGCGGCTCGTCTTCCATGTGATAGGTGATGTTCATCCGGTTGGAGATGGCGCTTTGCGCAAGGTAGGTCTGAATAAGGCTCCCGAGATAGCCGATTGCGATCACCACGTCCTTCACACCGGCCATTTCCAGCCGGCGCAGGATGATCTCAAGGATCGGTAAGCCACCGATCGGCAGCAGGGGCTTCGGCAGGACCGATGTGTAGGGACGCATGCGCAGGC
>CAYGNB010000485.1:0-2244 GCA_964351135.1 uncultured Rhodobacterales bacterium
TCATTCCGCCGCCCTCACTTCGCTGTCCCGCTCGCCTTGATATTTAGGCGGTGATCCGGGCTTTTCGGTGATGATTGCGGTTTCGCCGGGGTCGAAGTCGGCCCAGCGGATATTGGGTGCGCTGGTCGCCCCGCCAATGCCAAGGCGGATGAAGCCCGCGCCGTACTTCGCGTAGACCGCATCGGCCCGCGCATAGAGGTCTGCCTGACGGTAGACGCCCCTGGAGTGGATGAGGCCCGTTGCCCCGGTGATGATGGAAAAGTAGGTCATTTTCAGAACCCCGCTTGCAAGAATTTCTGATGAATTGCCCTCGTGCGGCGCACGTCGTCGTCGCAGTACTCGGCAATGGTCATGTGCTGGCCTGATGCCCAAGCATCCGCGACCATCGAGCCGTCAAAGTCGGTCTTGCCGACGATGCCGAGATAGCCGCAGAGCCGGTTCATGCTGATCCGGTCCCGCGCTCCGGCCCATGCGGTCATCGTGTCAAAGACGCCCTTTGACCACGGTTTCGGATCACGCGGCCACGCCCAATCGGACGGAAGCTCGACGCCCAGGATCACCGCGCGCTTGGTCAGGAACGGAATATCGAAGCCCAGCACGTTGTGCCCGGTCAGCGTCACGTCGCGAGGCTGCACAGCTTTAAAGAATGCCGCGAGAATGTCCTGCTCCTCGCCTACACTCTCGGCATGTTCGACATGCACATGGCCGTCATTGACCGCCCATCCGATAGTGCAGACATGGCCTGTCGCGCCATCAAGGCAGGTCTTGTGCAGCGCCTCAAGTGCCGCCCCTTCGCGGTTCTCGGCAAGCCATGCCTCGACGCTCTCGGGCTTGCTGTAGCGCGCAGGTGCCGTGACCTCGTTGCGCAGCTTTTCGAGCGTTTCGGGCCGCTGATCCGGTATCGTTTCGATGTCGAAATAGAGATAGTTTCCGAGATCGTATTCCTGCACCACGCGAGGATGCAGCGGAACCGGCTCTTGGGTGGCTTCGGGTGTTTCTGGAAGCGCGACCATCACACATCCTCCCCGGCGTTGTGCGCAGCCAGCATGGCTTGCAGGTGCTCGCGCGAGAGGTACGAGGTCAGATGACCGCAGGCGGCGCATGTGAGCGTCCCGTGGTGCATTCCGACCGGCGTAATGTCGATATTCGCCAGAGTGTGCTGGCAGTTGCGACAAGAGCGGAATGCCCCGGTCATGTTAGTGATCGCGATCTTCTTACCGTGCAATGTCTTGAATGGATCGCGGGAATTGCAGGCGTACTTGTCCTGTGCCATGGATAGACCTCCTATGGCTGATTTTCAGTTCATGGGGGAAGGGACGCCGCCGCTGGTTTGGAGACTTTGGGCGGCGTCCCGGCTACATCAGGCCGACCGCTTCCACGGCGCGTCTGCGCCGGATTGCGATTGCTGACTGGCTGCCCCGCCGCCCGCCGAGTTGAGGGGCTTGTAGGACTTCACCCGATTCTGCGCGCCGTACTTGTCGTCATTCTCGACCTTGAGCGACACGCGCATGGGAATGCCGTGAAGTTCTTCGGTGTCTTCGACGCGCAGCTTTCCGCAGGCATGCATGATCGAATTGAGTTCACGCTGTGCGATTTCGACGGCCTGAGAATTGCCGTTCCACAGGTTCAGCATCGTCCAAAAGCGACGGCCTTGAAGCTCTCCCTCCTGGACTTCAAACTCGCAGTTGATATACGCATTTCCTGCGGTCTTCGCTTCCTTCCGGTCGCTCTTGACCATCGCCGCGACATACTCACCAGCCGGGAGCGCGTCGCGAGCCTCCATGGTTTCATTGCCAGCTTCGTAGCTTCCACCAAGATTTGCCATTGTCTTTCCTTTCTGTCTGTCGATCAGGCGGCTTTGGCCGCGTTGGTATCGCCGGAGAAGCCCGGCATATGCGGAGCAAGGGCGGCAAACCCCTGCCCCGGATTGATGAGAATCTTGTCAGGCATGTTGAATGGCGCGTCACCGTACCTGTTGCCAGCCTCGAATGTCGGGCGCGGCGCGAGGTTGATCTGGCGCTGGCCGGACCCCTTAGCGACGGCGCGATCTTCGCCCTTCTTGCCCTTGTCGAGCACAACCGCCTGGTTGAGGAATCCGACAATATCAACCCGCTCGCGCAAGAGAGCCTCGGCCCTTTTGTGCAGGCGGAGCTTGTATCGGTTATAATCCTCGCGCTCGGGATCGGAGAACGTCTCGACCATCTCGTGACCGATCAGGACGATGCACATTTTCTTGTGATCGCG
>CAYGNB010000486.1:0-2227 GCA_964351135.1 uncultured Rhodobacterales bacterium
GACCTGAATGCCGGCGCGGCGCAGCCGGTCCGCCGCGGCCAGACCGCCGGGGCCGCCGCCGATGATGCCGACGCTTTCGGACCGTTCGGAGGTCGGGGCCGGCGGCTGAACCCAGCCTTCTTCCCACGCGGTGTCGGTGATGTATTTTTCGACGGCGCCGATAGTGACGGTGCCATGCCCCGACTGTTCGATCACGCAGTTGCCTTCGCACAGCCGGTCCTGCGGGCAGATGCGGCCGCAGATCTCGGGGAAGGTGTTGGTGGCCTGGCTCAGGTCATAGGCTTCGCGCAGGCGGCCTTCGGCGGTCATTCGCAGCCAGTCGGGAATGTTGTTGTGCAGCGGGCAGTGGCTCTGGCAATAGGGCACGCCGCACTGGCTGCAGCGGCTGGCCTGTTCGGCGGCCTTGGCACGTGCGAATTCGGCATAGATTTCGTGGAAATCCTCGCGGCGTGAATCGGCTGCCCGCTTCTCCGGCATATCGCGATCGATCTGCACGAATTTCAGCATCGGTTGCTTTGCCAAGGGTGGCTCTCCCTTTCTCGCGCCGCAGCGGCGCGGGGTGTTTCATTCAGGTCTGCAAGTAGGTCAGTATATGTGACCCAAATATTGGGTGGCTGGCTTCGTTTACCGCGAATCCCACGGAATGCGCAACAAATATAAGGTATGAAGCGGACCTAAAATCGCTCTTTTCTTTTCAAGCCAATGGCTTGATACCGTTTCCGACGTGAAAGCCGCCCGAAGGGACGCCCCCGATGCCCCTGTTTCAATTAATCCTCGTAGCCGTGATCCAGGGGGTGACCGAGTTCCTGCCGGTGTCGTCGTCGGGGCATCTGATTCTGCTGCCGGGGCTCACCGGCCTGGACGATCAGGGGCTAGCCATCGACGTGGCGGTGCATGTCGGTACGCTGGGTGCGGTGATCCTATATTTCTGGTCCGACGTGCGCATGGGTCTGGCGGGACTGCCCCGCCTGCTGACCGGACGGGCGGATACGCCGGGCGCGCGGCTGGCGCTGGGCCTGATCGTGGCGACCGTGCCGGTGGTGATCGCGGGCGCGCTGCTGAAAATCACCGGGCTGACCGAGGCGCTGCGGTCGGTGGCGGTAATCGGCTGGGCCATGCTGGGGTTCGGGATCGTGCTGTGGTGGGCGGATCGCACCGGCGCCGAGACCGAGCGCTTCGACGACTGGAACTTGAAAGATGCCGTCATCATGGGGTTGTGGCAGGTTTTGGCGCTGATCCCCGGCACGTCACGGTCGGGGATCACCATCACCGGCGGGCGGCGGCTGGGTTACGGGCGCGAGGATGCAGCCCGGATCGCAATGCTGATGTCGATCCCGACCATCGCCGCGTCGGGATTGCTGCTGGGGGTCGATGCCGTGGCCCACGCCAACGGCGCTGTCCTGCGTGACGGCGCCATCGCAGCCGCGCTGGCCTTTGTTTCGGCGTTGCTGGCGCTGAAACTCATGATGCGTCTGCTGCGCTCGGTCAGCTTTACGCCCTATGTCGTGTATCGCGTGATCCTGGGCGTGGTGCTGCTGGCGATCGCCTATTCCGGCTGAGTCCTCACCGCGGTGTCAGGCCAGTCGAGCCACCACGTATTCCGCCAGGTCGCTCAGCAGGTTGCGGATCGGATGATCGGGCAGGGTCGCCAGGGCAGCCCGCGCACGATCGGCCCAGGCCATCGCGTCGGCGCGGGTGTCCGCCAGCGCACCATGGCGGTGCAGCAGGTTCAGCGCATGATCGAGGTCGCCCTCTTGCTGGCGGCCCTTCTCGATGGTCCGCACCCAGAATGCGCGTTCGTCGGCATCGGCCCTTGCCACGGCCTTGATCAGCGGCAGGGTCAGTTTGCGTTCGCGGAAATCGTCGCCGACATTCTTGCCGGTGGCCGCCGCATCGCCCTGATAGTCCAGCAGGTCGTCTGCAATCTGAAAGGCGATCCCCAGCGCGTCACCATAGTCGAACAGGGCCTGCACATGCGGTTCGGGCGCCCCGGAGATCACGCCGCCAACCTGGGTGGCGGCGGAAAACAACGCCGCTGTCTTGCCGCGCACGACCTGCAGATAGACCGATTCATCGGTGCGCAGGTCGCTGGCGGCACTCAATTGCAGCACTTCGCCCTCGGCGATGGTAGCCGCCGCGTTGGACAGGATATCGAGCACCCGCAGCGACCCGGTTTCGACCATCAACTGGAACGACCGGGCAAACAGGTAATCGCCCACCAGAACGC
>CAYGNB010000487.1:0-2224 GCA_964351135.1 uncultured Rhodobacterales bacterium
CGCCATCCAGATCGCCTGCGCGCACCGCGTCGAGCGCAGCCACGCATTCCACCACCTCGAACCGGTTCGCGGGTACCAGCAACGCCTTGGAGGGTGCGTTGTAGCGGTGGTTGGCCCGCCCGATCCGCTGCACGAGCCGTTTCACGTTTTTCGGCGCGCCGATCTGGATCACCAGATCCACATCGCCCCAGTCGATCCCCAGATCCAGGCTGCCGGTGCAAACCACGGCGCGCAACTCGCCGCGCACCATCGCCGCCTCGACCCGTTCGCGGCGTACCCGGTCGAGGCTGCCGTGATGGATGCCGATGGGCAAGGCATCGTCATTGGCCAGCCACAGCTTGTGAAAGAAGATTTCCGCCTGGGCGCGCGTGTTGTGAAAGATCAGCGTGGTGCGGTGCCGGCGCAGTTGCTCCAGCACCTCGGGGATCGCGTGACCGCCGCCGCCGCCGGACCAGGGCGGCGCTGCGGCGGTGTCCAGCATGGCGATATCGGGAACCGGGCCGGGATCGGCGGTCAGGATATCGCACGGGTCGGGGTGGTGGGCCAGCAGCCGCGCAATGGCCTGGGGGTCTTCGACCGTGGCCGACAGGCCGACCCGGCGCAGCCCGAGGCAAAGCGTCTGCAATCGCGCCAGCGCCAGCAGCAACTGATCGCCGCGTTTCGATTCAGCGAGGGCGTGGATTTCATCCACCACCACCCGTTTCAATCCGGCAAAGGTATGCGCCGCGTCATCGTACGAGATCAGCAGCGCCAGGCTCTCGGGCGTGGTCAGCAGGATATGCGGCGGGTCGGCGCGCTGGCGTTTCTTGCGCGTGGCCGGGGTGTCGCCGGTGCGGTCCTCGATGCGGATCGGCAGGCCCATATCCGCGACCGGCCCGCGCAGGTTGCGCTTGATGTCGGCGGCGAGCGCCTTGAGCGGCGAGATGTAGAGCGTGTGCAGCCCGTCATGGGCTCCGCCCGCCAGTTCGGCCAGCGTCGGCAGGAACCCCGCCAGCGTCTTGCCGCCACCGGTCGGCGCGACCAGCAATGTTGCCGGATCGTCTGCCCGGTCCAGCATCGCCTGCTGGTGCGGGTGGATCGACCAGCCACGGGTCGCGAACCAGTCGGCAAGGATGGGGGGCAGGGCGGCCATGCGACCGGTTTACGTGAGTGGGGACAGCTCTTGAAAGGGTTTTGCGAATGCCGTGACAGAAATTCGCGCGGGACGTCCCGTGTGCCCGTGATGCGGGGGCCGGATCGTGGCCGGCCCCCGCGTGGCGTCATGCCTCCGAGAATTTCCGGATTTCGCCAGATTTCAGACGCGACAGATAGCTGTGCAGTTCACGCTTTACGATCGGCATCAGGAAATACAGACCGAACACGTTGACCACGGCCATGGCAAAGATCGCCGCATCCGAGAAATCGATGACGGGGCCAAGATTGGCCGCCGCGCCGATCACCACGAAGATGCAGAAGATCACCTTGAACACCAGTTCCTTGGTCTCGCCTTCGCCGAACAGGTAGGTCCAGGCCTTCAGCCCGTAATAGGACCAGCTGATCATGGTCGAAAAGGCGAACAGGACCACCGCCAGCGCCAGCACATAGGGGAACCAGCTGAACGCGCTCGCGAAGGCGTCCGAGGTCAGGCCCACGCCCGACGACCCGGTGGCGGTCTTGATGGTGCCGTTTTCGACCATGTAGAGGCCGGTTGCCGGATCGCTCACAAGCTGGCCGGAGATGATGATCACCAGCGCGGTCATGGTGCAGATCACCACCGTGTCGATGAAGGGTTCGAGCAGCGACACGAAGCCTTCGGTGATCGGTTCCTTGGTGCGCACGGCCGAGTGGGCGATGGCCGCAGACCCGACGCCGGCCTCGTTCGAGAACGCCGCCCGCTTGAAGCCCTGGATCAGCGCGCCGACCATGCCACCGGCAACGCCCAGCCCGGTAAAGGCCCCGGCAAAGATCTGGCCAAAGGCCCAGCCGATCTTGTCGACGTTCATCAGGATGATGATCAGCGCCGCGATCACATACATCACGCCCATGAACGGCACGACCTTTTCGGTCACCTTCGCGATGGATTTCAGGCCGCCGATGATCACCGCGAACACGACCGCGGCAAAGATCAGACCGGTGATCCAGCCCGGATAGTCGCCGACGATGCCCGCGATCTGCTGGTGGGCCTGGTTGGCCTGGAACATGTTGCCGCCGCCCAGTGCGCCCAGGATACAGAAGATCGAGAACA
>CAYGNB010000488.1:0-2215 GCA_964351135.1 uncultured Rhodobacterales bacterium
CGATGATGGATCGATCGATCCCGGGGTCTGATAGCCTGACCTGACCTTCTGGTCCGAAAGATGCGGGGCGGCCGGTGCGACATGCACCGGCCGCTTTGCCATGTGCGATCCTGGGTTGTCTGCTTGCTCATCTGTCGGAAATTGGGGATAGAGCGCAGACGAGGATGAAAAGCGGTCGGCCATGTCTTTCAAAGTTTCCTTTTGTTTCGACGACGCCAATGTTTCGGCGATGGACTGGGCCTATCCGGCGTTCTCGAAAGCGGGCGTTACGGGCACCGTTGCGCCCTGTGTGGCCTGGCTCGACCACGGCAAGAGGTTGAGCACGGAGCGGCTTCTCGGATTGCAGTCGGAAGGCTGGGAAATCGCCTCTCATTCGCTGAACCATCGGCGGCTGACCGAATTGCCCCTCAGGATCGAAGACGAACCGATCGAGCTGTTTCAGTCCACCGTCACAGACGGCTGCCGCGTGGTCGAATATGCCGGAGAGAAGGTGGCGGGCGTTCTGGAGAACGGGATACCGCTGCTGAGGCAGAATGACCTGGATGGTGGGGTGCAACGCGGTGCGTTTGCACATGATCCCGAACGTTCGCTGCTGTATATCGGATCGACCGAAAGCGCCGGCTCCGAGCTTCGTATCATTTCGGCCGAACGCGAAATTCTCGAATCCGCCGAGGCCCTCGAGGCCAGGGGGTTCAGGATCCAGACCTTCATTCCGCCCAACAATGCCTGGTCCCCGGAGCTCCGGCGCATTGCGTCCCGGCGGTACAGCTATGTCGCCGCTGGCCCCAGCAACAACAACATCGCCAAGTCGATCAATCTTCCCGATGGCCGAAACCCGCTCTTTCTGCGTCGATGGCCGCTGAGGCTCGAACTGCCGGCTGCGCATTACATAGAGCGCCTGGAACGATGCCTGGACGAACCCGATGCCCGGGTCATTTTCTGTGTGCACGGTCTATTGGCGGATGACTCTGACGATAAGATCTACTTTCACTACAAGGGCGGCGAGTTCCTGAAGATTCTGGACTGGCTTCTCGAAAACGGCGTGGAAATCGCTCCAATCTCCAGCGCATTGAGGTAGGACTTGAAACAACGACGGCTATTGCTTCACATCGGTTCCCCCAAGACCGGAACCACCACGCTTCAGGCAACGCTGGATCACAACCGGGCGCGGCTCGCCGGGCTGAATGTGCTTGTGCCAGAGGTGCTGGGGCAGCAAAGCCACATTCTGCTGACCGCCTACGCGCAGCCGGACGGAAATTTCCGGTCCCGCCATCGCGCCGTGGCCGGCGTGACCAACAAGGAAGAACTGGACGCTTTCCGGGCGCGGCTTCGTGCGGATTTCGCCGATGCACTGGACACGGCGGGGGACTCGGCCCGGCAGGTGATCATCACCAGTGAATCGCTCAGCAACACATTGCGCAAATGCGCCTGTATCGAACGGGTCCGCGATTTCGTTCAGCCGCATTTCGACGAAATCGAATTGCTGTATTACGTGAGGCGGCAGGATTTGCGAGCGGTCAGCGATTACGATCAGGCGATCAAGGCCGGAAACCCTCGCGACGGTTTCTTCACGCGCAGCTTTGCCTATGAATATCACGAGGTGTTCCAGCTGTGGTCCGATGTCTTCCGTGGCTGCCCCTTCAACGTGCGGGTGTTCGACCCCAAACATCTGATCGGCGGTGACGTCGTTCTGGACTTCTTCGGCGCCGCCGGTCTGGATGCCGCGCAGATGGAGCCGCTGGAGCGCCGGAACACTTCGCTGTCGGCAAAGGCGCAGCTTGCGCTGCTTGCGCTTCACCGTGCGGCACAGGCCGAGGGCGGCAAGGTGCCGAGACGTGATTACAGGCGGCTGCTGGACCAACTGCGCGCGTGGTTCCCCGGAAAATCGCCCCTTCGTCCGGCACGGCACGAGGCCGAGGCGTTCTTTGCCCAGTTCGACGATGCAAATGCCGCGCTGTTCGATGCGGCAGGGATATCGGGTTTCGACAGTGACTTTTCGATGTACCCGGACGCGCCGCCGCCAATGGCCGATCTCGAGGCGGAAAGCGTCGCGGAGATGCGCAATCGCGTCGGTGTCAGCGGCGGTCCGGACGGCAAGGCGGATCGGGCGCTGGTGACGGCGGTGTTGGAGCGCAGCCTGTCGCCCGGCTGAAATCCAGAACATATCCTCCAGGATAAGTTTGGGGATCTGTACCGGGTGGCCGGGCAGGCGGAT
>CAYGNB010000489.1:0-2209 GCA_964351135.1 uncultured Rhodobacterales bacterium
GCGATCATGGCGTCGATGTCGATCACCGAGGAACGTCTGAAAACGATCGACTTCTCGGACCCGTATTACAACACGCCGGCGGTAATCGTCGCAGAAAAGTCGATGGATATCGCGCCGACGCCCGAAGGTCTGGCCGGCAAGGTGCTGGGCGTTCAGGCCTCGACCATCCACGCGGCCTATGCGCAGAAATACTTTACCGACGCCGCCGAGATCCGCATCTACCAGACCCAGGACGAAGCCAATCAGGACCTGTTTGCGGGCCGTATCGACGCCACGCAGGCGGACAGTATTGCAATGGCCGATTTTGTTGGCTCCGATTCCGGCGCCTGCTGTGAAATCAAGGGCGCGGTGGCCGACGATCCCGCGATCCTCGGCCGTGGTGTCGGGGCCGGTATCCGCAAGGGCGACGATGCACTGCACGAGGCGCTCAACAAAGGCATCGCCGCGATTCTGGCTGACGGCACCCACGAGAAGATCACCGCCAAGTATTTCACGACCAGCATCTACTAAGGCGCGGCCTTGGAGGCGATCTTCGACGCGCTTGGTCTGAGCGAAAGCCTGGCCCTGCTGTCCCTGTCCCCGCCGGGCTGGGGCAGCAATCTGCTGCGCGGGCTGGCCAATTCGTTGCAGATCGCCTTTGGCGCCTTTGGTTTCGGTCTGCTGATCGGTCTCTTCGGCGCCTACGGAAAACTCTATGGCGGGCCGGTTCTGCGTGACCTGCTCGCCGTCTACACCACCGTGGTCCGGGCAGTGCCGGAACTGGTGCTGATCCTCATCCTCTATTATGTCGGCTCTGATCTCATCAACCAGCTCGCTGCGGCGATGGGGTATGACCGTGTCGAAATCAACGGCGTCGCGGCGGGGATCTGGGTGCTGGGCATCGTTCAGGGCGCCTATTCGACCGAGGTGCTGCGCGGCGCGATCCAGGCGGTCCCGCCGGGCCAGATCGAGGCGGCGCGCGCCTTTGGCATGCCGCCGCTGATGCTGATGCGCCGGGTGACGATCCCGGCCATGACCGCCTTTGCCGCGCCCGGGCTGGCCAATCTGTGGCTGATCGCGACCAAGGATACCGCGCTGCTGGCCATCGTCGGGTTCAATGAACTCACGCTTGAAACCAAACAAGCGGCGAGTAGTACGCGTGCCTATTTCACTTTCTTCCTTGCCGCGGGGGGGCTCTATCTGATCGTCACGCTGATCTCCGGTGTGGCGTTCGCCCGGATCGAAAAATGGGCGCGGCGCGGTCAGCCGACGCTGAAGGGGGCGGGCCGATGACCTGGTTGCGTCCGTTCCTTCTGCCGCACCGGTTGATGTTGATCGGCCTGTTCGTCCTGCTGGTGGCGTGGTGCGCCTGGACGCTGCGGTGGGACTGGATCCCACAATATGCGCCACTCGCACTTCAGGGGCTGTGGCGCACGGTCTGGATTCTGGTTGTGACCACGGTCTTGGGGTTCCTTTTGGCGATCCCGCTGGGGCTGGCTCAGGCCGCCGGGCCCTGGTATCTGGCCGCGCCCGCGCGCATATTCTGCACCGTCATCCGGGGTACGCCGCTGCTGCTGCAGATCTGGTTGTTGTATTACGGGCTCGGCTCGCTGTTTCCTCAGTTTCCATGGATCCGCTCGTCCGAGCTCTGGCCCTACCTGCGCCAGGCCTGGCCCTATGCGGTTCTGGCGCTGACCCTGTCCTATGCCGGCTACGAAGGCGAGGTGATGCGGGGTGCCTTCGCCGGGGTTCAGCGCGGCCAGCTCGAGGCGGCCCGCGCTTTCGGCATGCCGCGCTTCACCATCTTCCGCCGGGTCTGGCTGCCGCAGGCGGTGCGCAACGTGTTGCCGACGCTGGGGGGCGAAACCATCCTGCAGCTGAAGGCGACCCCGCTGGTGGCGACCATCACGGTCATGGAGCTCTACGCGGTTTCGTCGCGGGTGCGGCAGGACACATTCATCGTCTACGAACCGCTGCTGCTGCTGGCGCTATTCTACCTGATCATCGCTGGGATCATCACCCTGATCTTCCGCCATTTCGAGAACCAGGTGCCGCAACGCCGGGATCGGCACTGACCGGTTCCGCCGGCCCGGCGTCGGTCGGAACAGCGGTGATTTTGCCTCTGGACACGGCCCCGATCAACGCCTAGAACGCGCCAACCCAAAGGCCATGCCTTTCCCGTGCCCGGGTAGCTCAGGGGTAGAGCAGTGGATTGAAAATCCTCGTGTCG
>CAYGNB010000490.1:0-2207 GCA_964351135.1 uncultured Rhodobacterales bacterium
TGCGCCGCGAGCTGGGCCATCATCTGTTCGCGTTCCTCGTCGGTCAGCGGGCGCACCTGCGCCAGATGTTTGGTGACCGATTCGCGCAGCCCGTCGAGCAGACCCTCGAACAACTGGAAGCTCTCGTTCTTGTATTCGTTCAGCGGATCGCGCTGGGCATAGCCACGGAACCCCACGACCGACCGCAGATGTTCGAGGGTCAGCAGATGTTCGCGCCACTTGGTGTCAATCGTCTGCAGCAGAACCTGCTTTTCGATATCACGCATGGTTTCCGGGCCGAAATCGACGGCTTTCCGGGCCATCATCTCGTCGGTGGCCTTGATCAGCCGCTCGCGGATCTCCTCGTCATCGACGCCTTCTTCGGCGGCCCATTCCATCACCGGCACATCGACGCCCAGTTTCTCGATCACCGCGGCATAGAGCCCTTCGGTGTTCCACTGGTCGGCATAGGTCTTGGGCGGCATGAATTCGTCGATCAGGTCGTCGATCACCTGGTGACGCATATCGCCGACGATCTCGGACAGGTCGTCGGCGGCCATGATCTCGCGGCGCTGGCTGAAGATTACCTTGCGCTGGTCGTTCATCACGTCGTCGAACTTCAGAACCTGCTTGCGCATGTCGAAGTTGCGGCCCTCGACCTTGGCCTGCGCGCGCTCCAGCGACTTGTTCACCCACGGGTGCACAATCGCCTCGCCTTCCTGCAGGCCCAGCGTCTTGAGCACCTTGTCCAGACGTTCGGAGCCGAAGATCCGCATCAGGTCGTCTTCGAGACTGAGGTAGAACACGGTGCGGCCGGGGTCGCCCTGCCGGCCCGACCGGCCGCGCAGCTGGTTGTCGATACGACGGCTTTCGTGCCGTTCCGACGCCATCACGAACAGCCCACCCGCGTCGATCACCTTCTGCTTTTCCTCGGCGTGCTTTGCCTCTTCGGCAGCACGCAGCTCGGCCGGGTCGGCATCGGGGCTGTCCGCCAGCGCCGCCAGCACCTTCATCTCCACATTACCGCCCAGTTGGATATCGGTCCCGCGGCCGGCCATATTGGTCGCGATCGTCACCGCGCCCAGACGCCCGGCCTCGGCCACGATCTGGGCTTCCTTCTCGTGGTGCCGCGCGTTCAGCACGTTATGTTCGACACCCGCCTGAGTCAGCATCTGGCTGAGCAGTTCCGATTTCTCGATCGAGGTCGTGCCGACCAGGACCGGCTGGCCCTTTTCGTTCGCCTTGCGGATCTCGTCGATCATCGCCTGGTATTTCTCGGCGGCGGTGCGATAGACCTGATCGTCCTCGTCATGGCGCGCAACGGGACGGTTCGTCGGGACCTCGACAACCCCCAGCTTGTAGATTTCGGCGAATTCCTCGGCCTCGGTCATGGCGGTGCCGGTCATCCCCGCCAGCTTGTTGTAAAGCCGGAAATAGTTCTGGAACGTCACGCTGGCGAGCGTCACGTTTTCGGGCTGAATCTGAACGCCTTCCTTAGCTTCGATGGCCTGATGCAGACCTTCGGACAGGCGGCGCCCGGGCATCATCCGACCTGTGAATTCGTCGATCAGCACCACGTTGCCGGACCGCACGATATAATCCTTGTCCCGCGTGAACAGCTTATGCGCCCGCAGGCCCTGGTTTACATGATGGACAACCGTCGTACTTTCTGGATCATAGAGCGACTGGCCCTCGGGCAGCAGCCCGCGCGCATGCAACTGTTCTTCGAGAAACTCGTTGCCATCTTCGGAAAAGGTGACACTGCGGGTCTTTTCATCGATCTCGTAATGTTCGTCGGTCAGCGACGGGATCAGCGTGTCGATGGCGGTATAGAGTTCGGAGCGGTCCTGCGCCGGGCCCGAGATGATCAGCGGCGTCCGCGCCTCGTCGATCAGGATACTGTCGACCTCGTCCACGATGGCAAAATTGTGCTGTTTCTGGAAAACCTCGGACAGCTTCGCCTTCATGTTGTCGCGCAGGTAGTCGAATCCGAATTCGTTGTTGGTGCCGTAGGTGATGTCGCTTTCATAGGCGGCCATCTTGGCGTCCTGCGGCATGTCGGGATAGATCACCCCCGTGGTCATGCCCAGCATGGCAAACACCTTGCCCATCCATTCGGCGTCCCGTTTGGCCAGGTAATCGTTCACCGTGACCACATGCACGCCCTTGCCGGTCAGCGCGTTCAGATAGGCCGGGAAGGTGGCGACCAGCGTCTTGCCCTCGCCGGT
>CAYGNB010000491.1:0-2205 GCA_964351135.1 uncultured Rhodobacterales bacterium
GAAAGTTCCGGAGCTTGGGATGGATCTCGTTCTGCCATTGATGCCTGTCGCGATCATCCTTGCGGGGCTGATTGCGGGCGCGGTGCTGTGGGGGCTGGCGAACTTGACGGGCCGCGGGAAACCGGGCACGGCCCCGCCCGAGACGCTGATCGAGGATGTCTTTCATGTGCAGGACGGCCGGATCGTCGATTACGACGCGGGGCATTGCGCGCGAGACGGTACTCCGGTGAAAGCACTCGAAAGCTGGCAGGATCTTCGCGAATGGCTCGGTCCCCGCTTTGGCGCCCTGCCCCGGGATCTGCCCGACCTTGCCCCGGACGAGCAGCGGCGCTTTCCGGCACAGAACGGCGCCGACAGGGCCTGTGTCGTCATCGACAGGGCCGGGGCCGGTCATCGCGTCCGCCTGACCGACCCGCAGGTACCTTCGCCGCTGGAGCGGCACGACGCCCGATATCGGCTGGCCTACAAGAAGGTCTTTCGGCAGGCGGTGGAAACGGCCCCCTGTGCGATCTGCGCGCTCGGGCCGGATGATCGCATTCTCTGGCGCAACGAGGCGTTTCGCGCCCTTTCGGAGACGGATGTGGCCGAGTTGCTGACTGCCGTTCAGAACCCGGACCGGGTGGGGGGGCAGCCTCTCGCGCTGACCGATTCGCCCAGCGGCCGGACGCGCTATATCAAACCCACGCTCAAGACCGACGGGGCAAACCGCATTCTCTATGCCTCGGATGTGACCGATCTTGTTCAGGCCGACACCCTGCGCAGCAGTTTCATCCAGACCCTGACCAAGACCTTTGCCGACCTGACGATCGGGCTTGCGGTGTTCGACCGGGAACAGCGCCTGGTCCTGTTCAATCCGGCCATGCTGGATCTCACCGGCCTGCCGGCGGAATTCCTCAGTGCCCGGCCGGGTTTGCTGGAGTTCTTCGACCGGCTGCGCGACAATCAGGTTCTGCCCGAACCCAAAAACTATGCCACATGGCGGTCGCAGATCAACGACATGATCGAGTCGGCCGTGGACGGGCATTATTCCGAGGCCTGGACCCTACCCAGCGGGCTGACCTACCGGGTCAAGGGGCGCCCGCATCCCGATGGGGCCATCGCCTTTCTGATCGAGGACGTCTCGGACGAGATCTCTCTCTCGCGGCGGGCGCGAACGCATCTGGAAATCCGTCAGGAAGTGCTCGACCGGGTCGAGGAGGCGATCGCGGTGACCGGTCCGAACGGGCTGGTGGTGTTCTGCAACAGGGCTTGCCGCGATCTGTTCGGGCTCGACCCGGACACAAGCTTTGCCGAGACCAGTTTCGACGATCTGGTGGCCAGCGGGCGCCAGCGCCTTCCGGACGATGAATTCTGGCAGTCCTTGGCACGGCATGGAGTGCGGACACGCAGCGAGGCGATTCTACGGCAGGGAGGTCAGCTCCCGCTGCACGCGCGGATCGAGCCTCTTCCCGGCGGCTTTGCCATGCTTGCGCTCAAACCCCTGCCTCACACGGATCCGGTTTCGGCCTGATCCATGTTGCAGCGGATGGCGGCGCGTGTAGTGTCGCGGGCATGTCCGCCCACGCGTTCAGCCTGACCTGCCCCGATCCGGAGGCCACGTCGCAAGCCGCCCGCCATCTTGCGGCACGGCTGGCCCCGGGCGACTGCGTTCTGCTGGTGGGCGACGTGGGTGCGGGCAAGACCCATTTCGCGCGCGCCGCGATCCAGGCGATGCTGCAACAGCCCGAGGACGTGCCGTCGCCCACCTACACGCTTGTCCAGACCTATCACGGGTGTGGCGGGGAAATCTGGCATGCCGACCTCTACCGTCTTACCGATATCTCCGAACTCGACGAACTGGGTCTACGCGAAGCCTTCGCGGGAGCGATCAGTTTCGTGGAATGGCCCGAGCGGCTGGGCGGTCTGACGCCGGCAGATGCGCTGACCATTGAATTCCGCGCACCGGGCCCGCAGGACGTTCGGGACCTGGTCTTTTCCTACGTGGCCGCGAAATGGCGGGACAAACTGGCGGAGGTGGGGAATGGATGACCGCATGAGCCTGATCGAGGCATTTGCCGCAACCGCCGGGTGGGGCGGCGCAAGGATCGCGCTGCTGGCGGGCGATGCCTCGAACCGCCGATATTTCCGGCTTCGATGGCCGGGCTCCAACCGCACCGCGGTGCTGATGGATGCCCCGCCGGAAAGGGGGGAGGACGTGCGCCCCTT
>CAYGNB010000492.1:0-2197 GCA_964351135.1 uncultured Rhodobacterales bacterium
CGCTTTAGGATCGGAGCTTTAGGACAATGGCTGCTTACGAATACGAGATCCACGATTATGACGTGGTGGTGGTCGGCGCCGGCGGCGCCGGTCTGCGAGCGACGCTCGGCATGGCCGAACAGGGGCTGCGCACCGCCTGCGTGACCAAGGTGTTCCCGACCCGGTCCCATACCGTTGCCGCGCAGGGCGGTATCGCCGCGTCGCTGTCGAACATGGGGCCCGACCACTGGCAGTGGCATATGTATGACACCGTCAAGGGGTCCGACTGGCTGGGCGACACCGACGCGATGGAATACCTCGCCCGCGAGGCGCCCAAGGCGGTGTACGAGCTGGAGCATTACGGCGTGCCGTTTTCGCGCACCGAAGAGGGCAAGATCTATCAGCGCCCGTTCGGCGGACACACCACCGAGTTTGGCGAAGGCCCCCCGGTGCAGCGTACCTGTGCCGCCGCCGACCGTACCGGTCACGCGATCCTGCACACGCTTTATGGTCAGTCGCTGAAGAACAACGCCGAGTTCTATGTCGAGTATTTCGCCATCGATCTGATCATGTCCGAGGACGGGCAATGTCAGGGCGTGGTGTGCTGGAAACTCGATGACGGCACCATGCACGTCTTCAACGCCAAGATGGTGGTGCTGGCCACCGGCGGTTACGGGCGGGCCTATTTCAGCGCCACCAGCGCGCATACCTGCACCGGCGATGGCGGTGGCATGGTGGCGCGCGCGGGGCTGGCCCTGCAGGACATGGAGTTCGTGCAGTTCCACCCCACCGGCATCTACGGTTCCGGCTGTCTGATCACCGAGGGCGCGCGCGGCGAAGGTGGGTATCTCACCAATTCCGAGGGCGAGCGGTTCATGGAACGCTATGCGCCGCAATACAAGGACCTCGCACCGCGCGATTACGTATCGCGGTCGATGACGATGGAGATCCGCGAAGGCCGCGGTGTGGGCGCGGAAGGCGATCACATCCACCTGAACCTGAACCACCTGCCGCCCGAGGCGCTGGCCGAACGGCTGCCGGGGATTTCCGAAAGCGCCAAGATCTTTGCCGGTGTCGATGTGACCAAGGAGCCGATCCCGGTCCTGCCGACGGTGCATTACAATATGGGCGGTATCCCCACCAACTACTGGGGCGAGGTGCTGAACCCGACCGCCGACGACCCGACCGCCGTCGTGCCGGGGCTGATGGCCGTGGGCGAGGCGGGCTGTGCCTCGGTACACGGCGCCAACCGGCTGGGGTCGAACTCGCTGATCGACCTGGTGGTGTTCGGCCGGGCCGCCGCGATCCGCGCCGGCAAGGTGGTCGACGCGGATGCGCCGAACCCGGTTCTGAACCAGGCCAGTGTCGATGCGGCGTTCGACCGTTTCGACGGCCTGCGAAACGCCGCCGGCGGTATCGCGACCGCTGACCTGCGACTGGAGATGCAGAAGACGATGCAGGCCGACGCGGCTGTGTTCCGCACCTCCAAGACGCTGGCCGAAGGCGTCGAGAAGATGACGGCCATTGCCGCCAAGCTCGACGACCTGAAGGTCACTGACCGCAGCCTGGTCTGGAACAGCGACCTGATGGAGACGCTGGAGCTGACCAACCTGATGCCCAACGCGCTGGCCACCATCGTCGGCGCCGAGGCGCGCAAGGAAAGCCGCGGCGCCCACGCGCATGAGGACTATACCGCCCGCGACGACGAGACCTGGCGTGTACACACCGTGTCGCATGTGTCCGGCAACTCGGTCGACCTGAGTTATCGTCCGGTGATCGTCGACCCGCTCTCCTCGGAAGAGGACGGCGGCATTTCACTGAAAAAGATCGCGCCCAAGGCGCGGACCTTCTGAGGAGGCACGACCATGGTTCAACTCACGCTTCCCAAGAATTCGCGCATCACCACGGGCAAGACCTGGCCGAAACCGCAGGGCGCGACCAATGTGCGCAAGTTCCAGATCTATCGCTGGAACCCCGACGACGGACAGAACCCGCGCGTCGATACCTATTTCGTCGATATGGACGATTGCGGGCCGATGGTTCTGGATGCGCTCATCTACATCAAGAACAAGGTCGATCCGACGCTGACCTTCCGCCGGTCCTGCCGCGAAGGCATCTGCGGGTCCTGCGCGATGAATATCGACGGGATCAACACGCTCGCCTGTATCTACGGCATGGACGAGATCAAGGGCGACGTGAAGATCTATCCGCTGCCGCA
>CAYGNB010000493.1:0-2196 GCA_964351135.1 uncultured Rhodobacterales bacterium
GGCCTTCTTGCGAACGTCATCGGACATGGGCTGTCACCTCTCTGTTGTTTCCGCGGACGGGTCCAGCCGCACGCCTTCGCGCTGCAACCGGTCGCGCAGCACATCGATTTCCACCGTCAGGTCGCTGCGATCGTCAAGCAGCAGCTTGCGCGTGCGGGCTGCAAAATTCTGTTCCAGATCGTCCAGCAGCGACAGGTAGTCGGTCTTGGCCTGCGCATCGCGGCTGCGGCTGAAAATATCGGCGAATTTCACCGTCGCATCCCGCGCGCCCAGCAGATAAACGGTCATGTATTTCCGGGCCGCAGTCAGATCGCGGGGATCCTCTTCGACGGTGCGGAACAGGTCGCGCGCGGCGACCTGGAACCGTTCGACCCGCGCCATCACTTCGCGGTCGGCGGCACGTTTGGCGGCATCTCGCATCTCGGCCAGTTTTTCCTCGGCCTCGTCCACCACGCGGGCGACGCGGTCCTGCTGGAACGTGTCGATACCTTCCATGCCCTTGTCGCGCATGGGGTCGATGCCGAAGGACAGTACATGCAGCACGGTCGCCGCCGCACCATAGAGCGCGGGTGCCACGACCCCCGGTTCGGTCAGCCAGGCCGCCAGCGCGGCCCCCGCTCCGGTCAGCAGACTGCCAGCGATCTTGCGCGGAAAGGCGGGGCGACGGGCCACCTTGCGCGTGGCCCAGGCCGCCTCGGCGCGCAACCCTTCGCGGGTGAGGAACGCGCCGCCTGCCAGTATCGCGGCGCCGATCCCCCCCAGCGCGAGGCCGGTCGCGCCATCGTTCAGCGACAGGAACAATAGCAGGATCGGTGGCAGGAACAGCAGATTGACCCGCAACCCCGCCGGGTCGGCGCGTGCGCCGTCAAACTGTCCACGCGGTTGGGGGCTGGCAGCCAAGGGCTCCGACGGGGTGCCGGTACTGTCCGGGCTGTATTTGCCGCCATAGCGTTGCGCCATAGCGTCAAAGCCCCCCGAGCCAGCCGGATGTGATGCCGAACAACAGCAGAATCAAGGCGATATACGCCACTTTCTGAAGCCCGGATCGCGCCATGCCGTGTCTCTTCCGATCACCACTTACTGCGATACATTCGCCCGGTCAGACTAGGACAAGGGCAGGAGCGTGGCTAGGAAAAAAGGTGGGAACTTCGTCAATGTTTCCTGCTAGGGCGACGGCGCGGGCGTCTTTTGGGCGCCGGTTTCGCCGTGCCGGTAGGATCGGCATCGTCCAACCCCAACTGGTCCCGCACGACCTTGCGGCGGATTTCCTCGACCTCGCCCGGTTTCAGCTGTCCGAGCTGGAATGGCCCGTAGCTGATCCGGATCAGCCGGTTGACCGTGAAGCCCAGTGCCTCCATCGCGCGCCGAACCTCGCGGTTGCGGCCTTCGCGCAGCGCGACGGTCACCCAGGCATTGGCACCCTGCTGGCGGTCGAGCGTGACCTGCATTGGCTGGAACCGGTCGTTTTCGACCTGGATACCGCGTCGCAACGGGTCGAAATCGGTATCGGCGGGGCGACCGTGCAGCCGCACCCGATAGCGGCGCAGCCAACCCGTCGACGGAAGCTCCAACTGCCGCTTGATGCCGCCGTCATTGGTCAGCAGCAGCAATCCTTCGGAATTAAGGTCGAGCCGGCCCACGCTCATCACCCGTGGCATGTCGTCGGGCAACGCGTCGAAAACGGTTTCGCGGCCCTGTTCGTCGCGCGCCGTCGTCACCAGCCCGGCGGGTTTGTGATAGAGCCAGAGCCGTGGCGGCTCGGCCTCGGCCAGCGGGGCGCCGTCCACCGTGATTCGGTCGGACGCGGTGACATTCAGGGCCGGGCTTTCGATGGTGCGGCCGTTCACTGTTACCCGGCCAGCCGCGATCATGCGTTCCGCCTCGCGGCGTGACGCAACGCCCGCCCGCGCAAGTACCTTGGCGATCCGGTCGCCGGGATTGTCCGTCGTGCTCATGTGCCGCGCATAGACTATCGCGCGGGCTTGCGAAAGGGCGGGCAGGGCGGCAGGGTGAGGCGATGTTCCGGTCGCATATGGATCAGGCGCTGGCCGAGGCGCAGGCCGCCGCGGAACGCGGCGAGGTTCCGGTGGGCGCGGTGATCGTGGCTCCGGGTGGCCGCGTCGTGGCCGCGGCCGGGAACCGCACCCGCGAGTTGAACGATCCGACCGCCCATGCCGAGTTGCTGGCGATCCGCGC
>CAYGNB010000494.1:0-2195 GCA_964351135.1 uncultured Rhodobacterales bacterium
CGTCAAACACGGCCCATACCGATGAACAACTGCCTGTCCGCATCCTTGATAGCGCGGCGGCCGTGCATGATTCGGGTATTGTCCAGAACCGCGATATCGCCGTCCTGCCAGTTGATCTCGGTTGTGCAGGTTTCCGCCAGCGCGCGCAGCTCTTCGATTTCTTCCGAGGTCGATCTCGAGCCGTCGGCGAACCGGTAGACCGGCGGTTCGTAGTTGTGCGAGGGGCCCAGCACCGCATTGGCAAATCCTTTGCCGCCGGACAGCGCCGATGCGCGCACCGGCGACAGCGTGATGTGGTAGGTGAGCGAGCCGTCACCGTGCAGCTCGAAATCCTGGTTCGGTATGGCTGCCTTGAATTGCAGGATATGCACCTCGGTCACGTCCTCGGGTCGGGAAATCGCCGGGTGCTCATTGGCCAGATAGCGTTTCCAAAGCGCTTCCGGCAGGCGGCGCGAGACGGTCATCGGCTGATCCCAGCGGGCCTGCTGTGCAGCGCTCATCGTGGCCCAGACATCGCGCCCGTCACAAATCGTGGTCTGCGACCCCTCAAAGGCCGCGCGCACGGAAAAGAAGGCAACTATGTCCGGGCAGACCGGCGTATTGCCGTTTTCGATATGAAGGCCAATCGGCCCGAGACCGGCGTCGACCTTCTGGGTGTTACGCTCCGAATACTCGCGGGCGGGATCGAAGGTGATGGTGGTGCACAGGCTGGCGGTCAACGCACTGAAGGCCGTCATGTCAGCGCCAAAGCCGCGCAGCAAGGCCCAGCCGTCCCGGTCCAGATGGTCCCGCACCGCCGCAATGTCAGCCGCACCGATGGAAGCGCCCGCCGCAACCGGGCGCAGAATATTATAGGTCATGATGTGATCCTTTTGGGAAGTTTCCGGATTAGGCCCGGCGCATGTTTTTCAGGGCATCCAGTGTTGCAGGGGCGCGGGCACGGGCACTGACGGACGTGTCGACAAGCGCCGGAAACAGGCGCTGAACCTTGACAAAGAACCGTTCCTTGCCACGCGGGAAGCTCTCGCGCCTGCCCGCCCGGATCGCCTCCCAGGCCTCGGCGGCGACGCGCTCGGCACTGTCGAGCGTCATCTGCAACGGTTCGACCAGCGGGCCGAATTGGCCGTGGGCGGCGGTGCGGGTGGCACGGGGCGCGATATAGGTGACCCCGATGCCGCTGCCCGACAATTCGCGCCGGATCGCGTCGGAAAAGCCACGCAGCCCGAATTTCATCGCCGAATAGGCGCTGAAGTAAGGATAGGCGATATCGCCGAAGACCGAACCGATATTGACGACCCTGCCCCCCGCCGCGCCCAGCGCGCCCAACATGTCACGGGTCAGCGCAATCGGCGCAACCAGATTGGTTTCCGCCATACGCCGCAGGTCCGCATCGTCCAGATCGGCCAGGTGACCGACCGACAGGCAACCCGCGTTGTTGATCAGCACATCGAGCTGCCCGCCAGTCGCATCGGCGAGGCGGCAGCGGTCCTCGGCACAGGTGACATCGCCGACCAACACGGCGCTTTCGTCCAGCCCGGCCAATTCCGCCGTTTCCTCCAGCGCAACGCGGGTGCGCCCGACCAGCAGCGGTTCATAGCCAAGGCGCACGGCCTCGATTGCCAGCGCGCGACCGATGCCTGACCCGGCGCCGGTGATAAGAACGGTTTTCCTGTCAGTCATGAGGCAAGACTCTCTGCGTGATAAGTGATCGGCTGCGCAGGGCGGGCATTCAGAATGTCCGCGGCCACGGCCCGGTTCGGCGTTCCGGCGGCAAACAGCAGGCCCGGTTCCTCCGGTGTGGTCAGGATCAACGCATCCGGACGAGCATAGGCGGGCAGGTCCAGCAACCGCGCTGCAATCTCGTGCGGAGCCACAGGAGCCCCCGCGACGGCGATCAGCACCAAGGCACCATCCCGGCGCGATCCCAGCGCCGAACTGACGATACGCGGATCGGCGTTCACGCGCGTTTCGACCCATTCGGGCGAGATGTTGCGCCCGGCGGGCGTCACCAGAAGGGCGTCCTTGCGACCTTCGACGATCAGCCGCCCGCCTTCGATCCGGCCCAGGTCGCCGGTATGCCAGCGCGCGGGCGCGGCGTCACTATTCAGGTACCCCTGCATCACCGTCGGCCCGGCCACGGTGATCTCGCCATCGACGATCTCGACATCCAGACTGTCGAGGATCTCGCCGGCGGT
>CAYGNB010000495.1:0-2194 GCA_964351135.1 uncultured Rhodobacterales bacterium
TGCTTGATCAGCAGGCCGCGCCGGAACAGCCGGCCCGAAGCGGCGGTGGTTACGGCTGGCACCGCGAGCCCCAGCGCGCAGGGGCAGGTGATGATCAGCACGGCGGCGGCGATGTTCAGCGCCACCCGCAGGTCGCCCGACCACGCCAGCCAGCCGAGGAACGACAGCGCCGACAGGATATGCACGCCGGGCGCATAAAGCCTGGCCGCCGCGTCGGCCAGCGGCGTGTAGTTACCGCGCCCGGATTCCGCCACCGCCACCAGATCGGCCATCCGGTGCAGCGAACTGTCACGGCCCACCGCGCTGGCGCGGACCACCAGCGGACCGGTCAGGTTCACCTCGCCGGCGCTCACGCGCTGGCCGGGTTCGGCGGCAACCGGCACCGTTTCGCCGGTCAGCAGCGCCCGGTCGAGCTCGGACCGGCCTTCGACGATCTCGCCGTCCACGGGCATCCGCCCGCCGGGGCGCACGCGCAGCAGGTCGCCGACCGCCAGTTCGGCGACGGCGATCTCTTCCTCGGTCCCGTCGCGCAGGCGGGTCGCGCGCGGCACTTCGAGCGCGGCCAGTTCCGACGCCGCCGAGCGTGCCGCGACACGGGTGCGGTGGTCGAGATAGCGGCCGGCCAGCAGGAAGAAAGTGAGCGCCAGCGCCGCGTCGAAATAGGCGTGCTCGCCCGACAACGAGGTTTCCCAGAGCGAGGTGACAAGCGCCAGGCCGATCGCCAGCACGATCGGCACATCCATGTTCAGCCGACGGGCCGAGAGCGCCGCCCATGCGCTGCGGAAAAAGGGCTGCGCCGAATAGAGAATCGCCGGAAAGGCAATCGCCGCCGAGATCCAGTGGAACAGGTCGCGGGTCGCGTCGCTGGCGCCGGACCAGACCGACACCGACAGCAACATGACGTTCATCATCGCGAAACCCGCCACCGCCAGCCGCAGCAGCAGCGCGCGGCCCTGGGCATCGCTCTGGGTGGCGGCCAGCGTACCGCTGTCGAGTTCATGCGCTTCGTAGCCCAGGCCTTCGAGCACGGTGACCAGATCGGCAGCGGTCACGCCGGGGTCGGTCTCGATACGGGCGCGTTTGAGCGTGAGGTTCACCCGCGCCGAACGCACGCCGGGATGGGCGGCCAGTCCACGTTCAACGGCGGCGATGCAGCCCTGACAGTGGATCGTTGGCAGGGACAGGGCGATGGCGTCGTCCGCAGGCTGCGGTGCCGCCACATCCGCAACCCCGTCGGGCATGACTGCGCAGCCGGGGCAGGCTGCGGCAGGGGCGGGGCGGGGCAGGGCGGCGGTCATCGGCGTCAGTCCTTCACATGCAGCACCACGCGCTGGGTGAATTCGGTGCCGTCCCGGGCCGTCGCCTCCATCCGCAGGTTCCAGTTGCCTGGGCCGAGCGCGGCGGTGGCGACGTATTCATTACCGTCAAAGGCAAAGTCGGGCCGGATGTCGTCGCGCACATGGGTGGCGCGCCCCAGTGTCGCGGTCAGGTGCGATACCTCGACCGGGTTGCCCTGCGCATCTGTAATCGACAGGAACACCCGGCCTTCCTGCGCATCGGCCCGCACGGTCCAGCCCAGCGCGCTCTGGGCGTCGCGCCGTTCGTCGAACTGCTGGCTGGCGACGTAGGAGTTCTTGACCTCGAGCCCGGGAAAGGTACGCACCGCGCTGACCGCCAGCACAATGTTGACGGTGATGATCACGGCAAAGGCGCCACCGAACAGAAGCAGGGCATGACGGCCGGTGAATTCACGTTGCGCCATCTCAGCTGCCCTTTCCGTTGAACACGGTATCCTTGTGGGCGCGGTCGCCATTGGTCAGATCCTCGATCCAGAACCGGAAATCGGTAACCTCGCCATTGGCCGGGGCCGACCCCTGCGGGGCGACCACATAGACCCGCTGCAGCTGCGCGGCGTTTGCCGGCACGGTGACCGAATCGTAGGGTGTGCCTTCGAGCTGGATACGCAGCGTCGGATCGCCCTTGACCGACAGGCGGAACAGACGGTCTTCGCCATGTTTGTTGCGCAGCCGCACGTCATAGGTGTTGCGGATCGACCCGTCCGACAGCGTGACAAAGGTGGGGTTGCGCACCGGGGCGACGGTCATTTCGATATCCGCCCGGATGAACAGCGCGAACAGCAGCGCCACGCCCACCAGAGACCACAGCGCGGTATAGAGGATCGTGCGCGGGCGCA
>CAYGNB010000496.1:0-2191 GCA_964351135.1 uncultured Rhodobacterales bacterium
CTGTCCCAGCTCGTCGCCACCGGCCCCTGCGTTCCCGAGGGCCGCAGCCGCATGTCGACCTCGTAGAGCCTGCCCTCGGCCATCGGCGCGGTCAGCGCCGTGATCAACGCCTGGGTCAGCCGCGCATAGTAGGTGCGCGTGGCCAGGGGACGCGGCCCGTCGGATTCGTCCACCCCGCCCGCGTCATAGATCACGATCAGGTCGAGATCGGATTTCGCGTTGAGTTGCCCCGCCCCGAGCGACCCCATCCCGAGCACGGCAGCGCCCCGCCCCGGCGGCTGCCCGTGGCGGCGGGCGAACTGGGCCACGACGCAGGGCATCAACGCGGCGATCGTGGCCGCGGCCAGGTCCGAGAACTGCGCACCGGCGTCCTGCGCGTCGATCAGCCCCCGCAGATGGTGCACGCCGATCCGGAAATGCCATTCCTTCGCCCAGCTCCGGGCCGCATCGAGCTGGCGTTCGTAATCGTCCTCGGCATCGAGCCGAGCGGTGAGGGACGCCCGCAGCGACGCTTCGCCCGGCCAGGGGGCAAAGAAATCGCCGCCGATCACCGCATCGAACACCCCCGAATTGCGCGACAGATAGGACGCCAGCGCCGGCGAGGTTCCGGTGATATCAACCAGCAGGTCGATCAGCGTCGGCTTGGCCTTGAGCAGCGAGAAGAACTGCACCCCGGCGGGCAGCCCGGCCAGGAACCCGTCCAGCGCCAGCAGCGCCTCTGCCGGCTTGGGGGTCTGTGCCAGCCGCGCGAGCAGATCGGGCCTCAGTTCTTCGAAGATCCGCGCTGCGCGCTGCGACCGCAGTGCCGGATAGGTCGGCCAGCGGGCCAGAACGTCCGAGTCGAACACATCGCCGGGCACGGACCGTTCGGCGGGCGCCGCGCCCCCCTTGTCGGGCGCAAAGAACCCCTCGGTGAGGTCGTGCACCTCGGTCAGCCGCCCGGTCAGATCCTCGGCGAGCGCATCGGCATCCCGATCCATCAGGCAAGCGATCCGGGCAAAACCATCATCGGTGGCGGGGATCTTGTGGGTCTGGGCGTCATGCACCATCTGGATGCGGTGTTCGACCTCGCGATGGGCGCGGTAGTGTTCCGACAGCCGGGCGGCCACGTCCCGCGGGATCCAGTTCGCCTCGGCCAGCGCCGCTAACCCGTCGACAGTGCCGCGCAGGCGCAACGACCGGTCGCGCCCACCCGCGATCAACTGCCGGGTCTGGGTAAAAAACTCGATCTCGCGAATGCCACCCCGGCCCAGTTTCATGTCATGACCGCGCAACACCAGCCGCCCGCCGGTGCCCTTGTTTTCGCGAATGCGCAGGCGCATGTCATGCGCATCCTGGATCGCGGCAAAATCCAGATGCTTGCGCCAGACAAAAGGCCGCAGTGTGTCGAGGAACCGGGCGCCAGCCGCCAGATCGCCCGCACAGGGCCGGGCCTTGATGAACGCGGCGCGCTCCCACGCGCGGCCAAGGCTTTCGTAGTACCGCTCGGCGGCCTCCATCGCGATGCAGACCGGCGTGACGGCAGGATCGGGCCGCAGGCGCAGGTCCGTACGGAAAACGTAGCCGTCTGCGGTCTTGTCGGACAGGATCGCACACATGTTGCGGGTGGCGCGGACCAGCCCCTGCCGGGCCTCCATGTAATCGTCGGGATCATAGCGGGTTTCATCGAACAGGCAGATCAGGTCGATGTCCGACGAATAGTTCAGCTCATGCGCGCCCATTTTGCCCATTGCCATAACCACCAGCCCCGCCGCCGCCTCGACATCGTCGGGTCCCTGTCCGGGCAGCTTGCCACGCCGGATCAGCGCCGCAATCTCGGATTTCAGCGCCAGATCGCAGGCAAGTGCCGCGAAATCGGTCAACGTGGCGGTCACCTTCTCCAGCGGCCAGGCACCGCACAGATCGGCCAGCGCGGTCAGCAGCGCGATCCGACGTTTGCCCTGTCGCAGCCCGACCTTCAGATCGCCCGGCGCCAGCGCCCGCACGTCGCGCAGCACACCGGCCACGGCCCCGTCGGGATCGTCGAGTGCCTCCGGCAGCCATTCAGCTTCGGCCTCGATCAGCGTCTTGAGATAAGGGCTCGACCCGCCTGCCCCGGCCACCAGCCCGGCCAGATCGCCGGACAGCGCGGGCACTGCCGCACGGGTTTCATCCCCCAGTTCGGCATCGAACGGGCGCGGCAGCCGGATCA
>CAYGNB010000497.1:0-2189 GCA_964351135.1 uncultured Rhodobacterales bacterium
ATCTTTCCAAGGGCGATGGAGGCCGTCACCTATGACACGTCGCAACTCGGCTGGTTTCACTGGGCCGTGGTGGTCGCGGGCATGTGGGCCGAATTCATCCTGCCGGCGCTGATCCTGATCGGGCTGTTCACCCGTCTCGGCGCACTTGCCATGATCGGTTTCGTGATCGTGCAGTCGCTCACCGACATCGTCGGCCATGGCATGACCGATGCCAAGACGCTGGGCGCGCTGTTCGACCGGTTCCCCGACAGCGTGATCATGGATCAACGCACGCTGTGGATCACGGTGCTGCTGGTGTTGGTGATCAAGGGCGGCGGGCCGCTGTCGGTCGACCGCCTGATCGGCTGGCGCTACTGACGCATCCCCTAGCGGCAACCGGGACGGCCCAGCATCATCACCCAGAAATTCCCGTCCACGCGCACCAGCGCAAATTCCGTTGCCTTCCGGCTCAGCATGTTCTTGCGATGCCCGGCCGAGTTGGCCCAGTCCGACATGACCGCATTCAGGTTCGCCTGACCCTGCGCCAGGTTTTCGGCCAGGTAACAGAACCGGTACCCCTGTGCCCGCGCGCGATGCGTGATGAACGATCCGTCGCTGCCGCGATGCGATACGAAGTTGTTGCGCGCCATGTCGCGCGCATGACGCAACGCCGCCGCTTCGAGTTGGCGGGAATAGACGACCGGTGCGCGCCCCTTGGCGGTCCGATAGGCGTTGATCGCCTCGGTCGCCGCCGGGTTGGCCCCGGCCGGCGACACCAGAAACAGCGTAGCGGCAATCCAAAGCAACAGGGTGCGTATCACGATCTCTCCTTTAGCCCGAGGGCCAGCCGGTTCTGCATCTCGATCATGCGCGGCAGGTCAATGGTCGTCATATGACCGTCTGCGACAATCTGTCGACCCTCGACAAACAAATGCCTGACCTTCTGCGGACCGGCCAGCAGCAGCGCCGCACTGTCCCAGCTGCCGGCGCTGTCCACGCCCGAAACATCCCAGATCGCCACATCGGCGCGCGCACCAGGTATCAGCCGCCCGCAATCGGGCCGGCCCAGAACGTCCGCCCCGCCGCGCGTCGCGATTTCGAGCGCCTCGCGCGCGCTCATCGCATCGGCACCACGCGCCACCCGCTGCAACAGCATCGCCTGCCGCGCCTCGGCGGCTAAGTTTCCGGTGTCGTTACTGGCCGATCCATCGACACCGAGCCCGACCTTTACCCCCGTATCGCGCATCGCGCGCACCGGCGCAATGCCGCTGCCCAGACGGCAATTGGAACAGGGGCAATGCGCAACACCGGTTCCCGTTTTCGAAAACAGATCAATCTCTTGCGTGTCCAACTTGACGCAATGCGCGTGCCAGACATCGTTGCCGGTCCAGCCCAGATCTTCGGCATATTGCCCCGGTCGGCACCCAAAGGCCTCCAATGAATAGGCGATATCCTCCTCATTCTCGGCCAGATGGGTGTGCAGCATCACCTCCTTGTCGCGGGCCAGCAACGCCGCATCGCGCATCAGATCGCGGCTGACCGAAAACGGTGAACAGGGTGCCAGCCCGACCCGGCACATCGATCCGTCGGACGGGTCATGAAAGGCGTCGATCAGCCGGATCGCGTCGTCGAGGATCGCGGATTCGGCCTCAACCAGCAGGTCCGGCGGCAGCCCACCCGCGCTTTCGCCGATGCTCATGGCGCCGCGCGTGGGATGGAACCGCAACCCGACCTCGGTGGCTGCGGCGATTGTATCGTCCAGCCGCGCCCCATTGGGATAGAGATAGAGGTGGTCCGAGCTGAGCGTGCAGCCCGACAGCGCCAATTCCGCCAGCCCTATCTGGGCCGAGACGAACATCTCCTCGGGGCCGAACTGTGCCCAGATCGGATAGAGCGTCTTGAGCCACCCGAACAGCAGCGCATCCTGCCCGCCGGGCACCGCGCGCGTCAGGCTCTGATACAGGTGGTGATGGGTGTTCACCAACCCCGGCGTGACCACACAGCCAGCGGCCTCGACCACCTCGCCCGTGCTTTGCAGATCGTAACCGATTGCCGCCAGCACACCGTCGCGGATCAGCAGATCTGCCCCGGCCAGTTCGCGGCGGTCGTCATCCATGGTCAGGATGCAATCGGCATTTCGGATCAGGATTTCGGTCATATCGGTTCTCCACACTTCTTCTGGCCCGATTCGGTTGATGAAGTGTGAGGGC
>CAYGNB010000498.1:0-2186 GCA_964351135.1 uncultured Rhodobacterales bacterium
CCGGCATAGCGGTGCGATCGCCGGGGCTCAAGCCGCCAGCGACGGGCCGGGACCGGCGGGGGTGTTTCGGAACGCGGCCGGGTGCATCCGTGGCGGGGTATGAACCAACCCGTTTTTCGCCTGTTACGGGTGTTCGGGCACGTGTCTCGATGGCGCCAGGTAGGGGCGGGTGACGTCGCGCAGGGTCACGTCCAGCGCCTCGACGCTGAGGCGGATTGCCCCGTCCCCGGCCAGTGTCAGCAGGATATGCCCGGCGGCATCCTCGCCCGGTTCGAACGCGATCGACAACAGCGACAGCACGATATCCTTGTCGCTTCGGTCCACGCCCTGCGACGCGACGCCCAGAACATTGTTCACGCTGAGCACGGCCTGCACCCGTTCGGGGTCGCGGCCACGGGCCGCGGCGGCGGCGCGGTCTTCCCAGCGGAACCGGTTCAGCAGCAGCGCAAAACGGTGCTGATCGGGTTTCCAGCCTATTTCCGTGATCGGAAACACCGCATCCTGGGTTAGCGCAGAAATCACCTGCAAGTCATCGGCGTCCAGAGCGCCGAGGTTGAGCGGTGTTTCGCCGCCCTCTTCGAATGTTGCGTCCGTGCTCATTCTTCCTTGATCCGTTCGATTTTCGCGCCGACACCCGAAAGTTTGCGCACAACATGTTCGTAGCCGCGATCGAGATGATAGACCCGGCTGACCCGGGTTTCGCCGTCAGCCGCCAGCCCCGCCAGGATCAGCGAAACCGAAGCGCGCAGATCCGTGGCCATGACCGGCGCGCCCTTGAGGCGGTCGACGCCGGTTACCGTCGCGGTGCCGCCATGCACATCGATCCGGGCGCCCATGCGGATCAGTTCGGGGGCGTGCATGAACCGGTTTTCGAAAATGGTTTCCTCCAGCACGCTGGTGCCGTTGGCCGTGCACAGCAGCGCCATCATCTGGGCCTGCAGATCGGTGGGAAATCCGGGGAAAGGCTCGGTTGTGACATTCACCGCCCGCACCACGTTGTTGCGGCGTGAAACCATCAGCCCGTCGGCGGTTTCGGTCACGTTGATATCGGCCTCTTCCAGCTTGTCGCAGAAGGCGCCGACCAGATCGCGGCGCCCTCCCAACAGTTCGACCTCACCGCCACAGATCGCGGGGGCGAGCATGTAGGTGCCCAGTTCGATCCGGTCGGTCACGACAGGGTGGGTGGCGCCGTCCAGTTGATCCACGCCCTGAACGGTGATGGTGTCGGTGCCTTCACCGTCGATCTGTGCACCCATTGCGCGCAGGCACTGGGCTAGGTCTATGATTTCCGGTTCGCGTGCCACGTTTTCCAGCACGGTGGTTCCGCGCGCCAGTGTCGCCGCCATCAGCGCGTTTTCCGTGGCACCGACCGATACAAAGGGAAACGCGAAACGCCCGCCCTTCAGTCCGTTCGGTGCCTTCGCATGCACATAACCGTCGCGCAGATCCATCTCGGCGCCCATCGCTTCCAGCGCCCGCAGGTGCAGGTCCACCGGCCGCGCGCCGATGGCGCAACCGCCGGGCAGGGACACGATCGCCTGACCGTGCCGCGCCAGCATCGGCCCCAGCACCAGGATCGAGGCGCGCATCTTGCGCACGATGTCATAATCGGCGGTCAGGTTGTTCAGATCGTGGCTCGACATCGTGAGCACCTGGCCGTCCTGCAGGCTGCTGACCTCGGCACCCAGCGATTGCAGCAACGTGGTCATGGTGCGAATGTCGGACAGCCGCGGCGCATTGGTCAGCGTCAACGGCTGGTCCGACAGCAGCGTGGCCGGCATCAGCGTCAGACAGGCGTTCTTGGCGCCTGCGATCGGAATACGCCCGGACAGCGGGCCGTTCCCGGTCACCAGAATCGAATCCATTCGTGTTCAGTCCTCTTTCCTGCCCGTTTCCCCGGTCGGTTCCGTTGTCGAATGCCGCGCCCGCGCCTGCGCCTTGCGACGCGCAAGGTTGGCCTTGAGTGCCGCTTTCAACCGTTCCTCGCGGGAACCCGCCTGTTTCGCACCGGATTTTTGCCGCGTGCCATCGGTTGTTTTCTCTGCCATGGCCCTGTCTATCGCAGTGGCGAAAAAGCGTCCAGATTGCCCTTGCGCCTTTGTGTGATAGGGGCTAATGACCCGCGCACGATGCTGCTGTAGCTCAGAGGTAGAGCACTCCCTTGGTAAGGGAGAGGTCGAGAGTTC
>CAYGNB010000499.1:0-2183 GCA_964351135.1 uncultured Rhodobacterales bacterium
AGCAGGCCGGTCTTTTCCCAGGTTTCCATCCAGTCGTATTCCGGCGCGTTCTTGACCTGTTCGACCGAGACCGCCTCGCCGTTGGTGCCGTCCGGCCACATCAGCTCGGTGATGTTGAGCCGTGCCATCGCTCCCACCGCGGGCGCGGTCAGATAGAGCAGGGCGATGAACACCAGCGCCCAGCCGGCCGACCAGCGGGCATCCGCCACCCGCGGCACGGTGAAGAAACGCATGATCACATGCGGCAGGCCGGCGGTGCCGATCATCAGCGACAACGTGAACAACACCATGTTGAACGTATCGGCGTGATGGGTGGTGTATTCGGCAAAGCCGAGTTCCGCCACGATCGCGTCGAGCTTGGACAGCAGCGGTTCGCCCGAGGCGACATGGTCGCCGAACAGGCCCAGCGGCGGCACCGGGTTACCGGTCAGCTGCAGCGAGATGAAGATGGCCGGGATCGTGTAGGCCATGATCAGCACACAGTACTGCGCCACCTGGGTGTAGGTCACACCCTTCATGCCGCCGAACACCGCATAGGCGAACACGACACAGGCACCGATCAGCAGGCCGGTGGTGTTGCTCACCTCGAGGAAGCGGCCGAAGGCCACGCCGACGCCGGTCATCTGCCCGATCACATAGGTGGTCGATGCCACGATCAGGCAGATCACGGCCACCATCCGCGCGGTGGGCGAATAGAACCGGTCGCCGATGAACTCGGAAACCGTGAACTTGCCGAACTTGCGCAGGTAGGGGGCGAGCAGGAGCGCGAGCAGCACGTAGCCGCCGGTCCAGCCCATGAGGTAGGATGAGTTGTCATAGCCGGTAAAGGCGATCAGCCCGGCCATCGAGATGAACGAGGCGGCGGACATCCAGTCGGCGGCCGTGGCCATGCCGTTGGTGACGGGATGCACGCCCCGGCCGGCGGCGTAGAATTCCGAGGTCGACCCGGCGCGTGCCCAGATCGCGATGCCGATATAGAGCGCAAAGGACGCGCCCACGAACAGCAGGTTGATGGTAAACTGGTCCATGACGGGTTACTCCTCGTCCACGCCGAATTGGGCGTCCAGCCTGTTCATGCGCCAGGCGTAGTTGAAGATCAGCGCGAGAAATACCAGGATCGAACCTTGCTGGGCGAACCAGAAGCCCAGATCGGTCCCGCCCACGGCGATCCCCGACAGCAGCGGGCGCAGCAGAATGCCGAACCCGAATGACACCAGCGCCCAGATCACGAGGCTGATGAGAATGATGCGCACATTCGCTGCCCAATAGCCCTTGTCGGCTTCGGCAGTGCTTGCGGCACTATTGGATTGGTCCGCCATGGCGGTTCCTCCTTCTTCCTCCGTTGATGGTCCCGATGAACAGGCCGGGACCGCTCCCTTGCGTCACGGCATTGCGGTGCGCACGACGTCGGCCAGTTCCGATGCGATGGCGTCGATGTCGCCCATCGCATCCACCTTTCGCAGCACGCCCTTGTCACCGTAGTAGGCGATCAGGGGCGCGGTCTGCGCGTGGTAGGCGTCGAGACGGCTGGCCACCGTCTCGGCATTGTCATCGCTGCGGCGTTTCATGTCGGTGCTGCCGCATTTGTCGCAAACCCCGGCCTTTGCGGTCGGCTTGAACGTGTCGTGATAGCCTTCGCCGCAGTTGCCGCAGGTGAACCGCCCCGAGATGCGGGCGATCATCGCGGCATCCTCGACTTCGAGGCTGACAGCCGCACCGATCGTCTGTCCGGTTTCGGCCAGCAGCGCATCCAGCGCCTCGGCCTGTACCGTGGTGCGCGGGAACCCGTCCAGGATCACGCCGCGGGCGCAATCCGGTTCGGCCATGCGGTCGCGCAGGATGGCGGTCACGATGTCGTCGCTGACCAGCCCGCCGGCCTCCATCACCGCCTTGGCGGCCTTGCCGGCTTCGGTGCCGGCGGCCACTGCGGCGCGCAGCAGGTCGCCGGTCGACAGTTGCACGAGGCCGAAGCTCTCTTCCAGCATTCGGGCCTGGGTGCCTTTCCCGGCCCCCGGAGGGCCGAGAAGGATCAGAACGAAGGGGCGGGTCATGGTATCGGCGTCCATTTCAGCGGTCCCTTACTTGGCGCGGTTCGCGATCAGGTCGTCGACCACGGACGGATCGGCCAGGGTCGAGGTGTCGCCGAGGCTGCCCACGTCGTTCTCGGCGATCTTGCGCAGGAT
>CAYGNB010000500.1:0-2169 GCA_964351135.1 uncultured Rhodobacterales bacterium
GCCTTCGTCTACGCACCGGTACTGCTCTTCGTCAGTTCCACCGGCTTCGACCTTTGGCAATTCTCCTACAGCGCGGCCAGCTGCATCGCCGGGGTGATCTGCCTCTCGGCAGCGGTCGTCGGCTACTGGCTGGCGCCGATGGGAGGTGTGTTTCGGGTGCTGATGGCATTGGCCGGCCTGATCTTCATCGCGCCCTCGCTTCAGGCCGATATGGTTGCGCTGATCATCGCCGCACCTGTTGTCATCAGCCAGGTTGTCCAGCGCAAACGTCTGGCCCAGGCGGTCTGAGCCGATGCAACCGGAAGTCACCATACTGGGCGCGGGCATCGTCGGTATCTGCACCGGCCTGTCGCTGATCGAACGCGGGGCGCGGGTCCGCCTGATCGACCGCAACGACCCCGGACAGGCCACGTCCTTTGGCAATGCCGGCGTCATCTCGCCCTGGTCGATCGTGCCGCAATCCATGCCGGGGGTCTGGAAGAAGATCCCCGGTTGGCTGATCGACCCGCTTGGCCCGGTCGCCGTCAAACCCAGCTATCTGCCCCGGCTGGCAGGCTGGGGCCTGCAATTCCTGGCACAGGGGCGCGAGCCCCGCGTGCGGGCGATCTCGGCGGCGATGGACACGCTCAACCGTGATTGCGTCCTGCTCTATCGCCAGCACCTTCACGGGACCGGCCACGAAGACCTGATCCGCGACAGCTGTTATGTCCACGCCTTCCGAAACAAGGACGCGGCGCGCATCGATTCGCTGGACAATGAATTGCGCCTGATCGCAGGCGCTGACCTGGAGCGCATCGACGGTGACGAATTGCGGCGGCTGGAGCCGGCCCTGTCCGGCGATTTCGAGGCCGCCATCGTGATAAAGGGGCAGGCCCGCGCCTTGTCGCCGGGACATGTGGGGCAGGTCCTGTGCGACAAGTTCCGCAAGCTGGGCGGCGAGTTTCTGCGCGCCGATATCCACGGCATCCGCCCCGTCGAGGGGGGCGGATGGTCCTGCGCGACCGACCGGGGCGACTTCACCACGCCCAAGCTGGTTCTGGCCATGGGGGTCTGGTCGGCCAGACTGCTGCACCCCTTGGGCATCCGCGTCCCGCTGCAATCCGAGCGCGGGTATCACGTGTCCTTCACCGCTCCGGGCATCACACTCAACAATTCGATCATGGATGTGGACATGAAATTCGTGGCCTCCACGATGCTGGACGGGCTGCGCGTCGCGGGTACCGCCGAGTTCGCCGGGCTGGACGCTCCGATCAACGAAAGGCGCCTGAGCGGGCTGGTCACGCTGGCGCGCAGGCTGTCGCCCGACCTGAACGCGGAGGCCTATACCACGTGGTCCGGCCAGCGCCCCAGCCTGCCCGACAGCCTTCCCTGCATCGGCGAAATCGATGGCTTTCCCAACCTGATCACCGCCTTCGGCCACAGCCATTATGGACTGATGATGGCGCCCAAAACCGGGCGGATCGTGGCCGATATCGCAACCGGCACCGCCTCCAACCTCGATCTTTCCCCCTACCACCCCAACCGATTTTGAAAGGAGACGCGCCTTGGCCACTCATCCCGGCGGGCAGAACATCTGCGGCATTTCAATCGGCGTGCTGGCGTTGGAAAGCTATTTCCCCAAACCCCCGGGACATATCAAGAACCCCTCAAGCCTGCCGTTCACCGTAACATATGAAATGCTGGACGGCATCACCGTGCCCGAGCTTCTGAACAACCCGAACGGCGCGATGAAGGAACGTGTCATCGATGCGGCACGGCAGCTCGAGGCGAAGGGCGTCCGCGCGATCACCGGCTCGTGCGGGTTCCTTGCGCTCTTTCAAGCCGAGATCGCCGCGGCGGTATCCGTGCCGGTGTTCGTCTCGGCGCTGATCCAGGTTCCGATGGTCTACCACATGACCGCCGCCCCGGTCGGCATTCTGACGGCCTCGGCGCCGGCTCTGACGGCAGCGCATCTGGAAAACGTCGGGGCTGGTGGCATCCCGGTCGAGGTGCAGGGGATGCAGGACACCAGTGAATTCGCCGCCGTCATCCTGCGCAACGAACGCAATGCGATGGACCTGGACCGGGTCGCGCACGAAGTGATTGCCGCGGGCAAATCACTTGTCGCACGCGCACCGGACATCGGCGCGATCGTTCTGGAATGCACCGACCTGCCACCCTATGCGCAGG
>CAYGNB010000501.1:0-2166 GCA_964351135.1 uncultured Rhodobacterales bacterium
CCAGCACGCCGGCCTTGGCGTTGCCGCGCGCATCGGCGAGGAAATTCAGGCTTTCCCCCAACGCGCAGAACTCGCCCATCGAATCCCAGCGCAGGTGGTTTTCCTCGACCAGCTGCTGAACGTGTTTCGGGGCCGAACCGCCAGCGCCGGTTTCGAACAGACCGCCGCCCTGCATCAGCTTGACGATCGACAGCATCTTGGCCGAGGTGCCCAGTTCCAGGATCGGGAACAGGTCGGTCAGATAGTCGCGCAGCACGTTGCCGGTGATCGCGATGCTGTCCTTGCCCGCCGTGATCGTCTCCAGCGATTGCCGGGTCGCTTCGCGCGGTGCCATGATCTGGAATTTATCCGCGACAGCAGCTGCTTCCAGCACCGGTTTCACGTATTGGATCAGCTGCGCATCGTGGGCGCGGTCCGCATCCAGCCAGAAGATCGCCTCGGACCCGGTCAGCCGCTGACGGTCCATCGCGAGCTGAATCCAATTTTCGATCGGGGCCTTGTTCACGGTACAGGCGCGCCAGATGTCGCCGGCCTCGACCTTGTGCGCATGCAGCGTCTCGCCATTGGCCAGCACAATGCGGATGGTGCCGTCGGCGGGCGCCTCGAACGTGGTCGGGTGCGACCCGTATTCCTCGGCCTTCTGCGCCATCAGGCCCACATTGGCCACGGCCCCGGCGGTGGCCGGGTTCAGCGCGCCATTGGCTTTGAAGAACCGAATGGCCTCGTCATAGACCGGGGCATAGCAGTTGTCGGGGATCACGCAGTTGGTGTCGCCCTTGGCACCGGTTTCGTCCCAGCCCTTGCCGCCCGCACGGATCACCGCCGGCATCGAGGCGTCGATGATCACGTCGGACGGAACATGCAGGTTGGTGATGCCCCTGTCGGAATCGACCATGTACATCGACGGCCGATCGGCCGTCAGCGCCTCGATATCGGCCTTGATGTCGGCCGCGTTCGGCAGCGTGTCGATCCGCGCCAGAACATCGCCCATGCCGGCGTTGGGGTTGACGCCCGCCGCTTTCAGATCGTCGGAATATTTGTCGAAGATCGGCGCCAGCCAGGCCCGCACCGCGTAGCCGAAGATGATGGGGTCCGACACCTTCATCATCGTGGCTTTCATGTGCAGCGAGAACATGGTGCCGTCGTTCTTGGTGTCTTCGATGGCGTCGGCCAGGAACGCCGAAAGCGCCTTGACCGACAGGAAGGTGGCGTCCACGACCGTGCCGTCGCCCAGCGTCCAGCCATCCTTGAGCACAGTGACCGCGCCGTCCTTGCCTTCGAACTCGATCCTCGCATCGCCTGCCTGCGCGGTGGTGAGGGTGGCGGATTTTTCATTGGCGTAGAAATCATTGCCCGGCATCGACGACACCTTGGTCTTGCTGTCCGCCGACCATTCGCCCATCGAATGCGGGTTCTTCTGAGCGTAGTTCTTGACCGCCCTGGCGGCACGGCGGTCCGAGTTGCCTTCGCGCAGGACCGGGTTCACCGCCGACCCCTTGATCGCGTCATAGCGCGCGCGGATTGCCTTTTCCTCGTCGGTGGCAGGCTCTTCGGGGTAGTTCGGGATGTCATAGCCCTGACCCTGAAGTTCGGCGATTGCAGCCACCAGCTGCGGCACCGAGGCCGAGATATTGGGCAGCTTGATCACGTTGGCTCCGGGTGTTTTCACCAGTTCGCCCAGTGCGGCCAGGTCGTCGGACTGGCGCTGCGCTTCGGTCAGGTTCTCCGGGAATGCGGCGATGATGCGCCCGGCCAGGGAAATATCGCGGGTGCCGACGCTGACACCGGCGGCCGAGGCAAACTTGCGGATGATCGGCAGGAACGAGGCGCTGGCCAGTTCCGGTGCTTCGTCCACGATGGTATACAGAATGTCGGGCGTGTTGTTCTCGGCCATGTCGTCAACCTCTGTTGCAGGGAAAGGGAGTTGTTTGCTGCATAGATCATGCCGGGGTGCGGTGCAATTGAACATGCCCGCCAGAACCGGGGCATGTCGCCGCGCCATGCAGTTCACTGCGCTAAATCGGGTTGCCGGATCAGGGCGGGCGATGTGTCTTGACCCGGTTCGCGATTCCCTCTAAAGCCAGCCAACCAGTTTCCGGGCGCGGCCTCAGGCGGCGCCCTTGATGATTTGGCGCAACGGTCCGGTTCCGGCTCCATCCCGCGCCA
>CAYGNB010000502.1:0-2164 GCA_964351135.1 uncultured Rhodobacterales bacterium
TCGCCGAGATGTTCCTGGATCGCGATGGCCACCTCGCTCAGGATGTCAGCGAATTCCAGTCCGTCCGTCTGGGAAAAGACGAGCGCTGCGTTCTCTACGTGGAACCCCCGGCCCGTGCTGCCGAACAGGCGCAGGTTTCCAAGCCGCAGCAGGTAGTTTTCCATGCTCGACAACGCGATGGCGCCGCCCGCGTCCTCGAGCAGGATCGGATCCTCGAAGCGCAGCGCCTGCCCCGCATGCGGGGCCAGCCCGTCGAGCTGCCGTCGAAGATTGCCGGCTCTGGCCCGCTCGGCCACCAAGGAGCGGACCATGCCCATCCGGGCCGCGATTTCGTTGCGGTCGATGGGCTTGGTGACATAGTCGTTCGCGCCCGCCCGAAACGCCTGATCGACATAGGTCTTTTCGGTCATCGCCGTGATCATCAGGATCGGCGTGGCCGCATAATCGGGCCGGGCCCGGAGTCTGGCGCAAAGATCGACGCCGTCCATGCCGGGCATGCGGATGTCGAGAAGGAAACAGTCGAAGGGTCCGGTACCGTCGTCGAGGGCCTTCAACGCCTCGGAAGCGGACGTCACGGCATGCGTGTCCTCATAACCGAGCGCATTCAGGTATTTCACGACCAGCTCGAGGAAAAGGGGTTCATCGTCCACGATGAGGATTTTCATGCCGGGCCTCTTTTTCAGTGAGAATACGGGTCTCGCCTCTCTCTTTGGTTGAATGACATTACTCAGGCCAATGTGTCGGAAAGATGGCAGGCAGGGTTCATTTCTTGGACCCCCACGGCATAGGGGGCGAATGCCCTGCGGCATGGCGCCGCCCTCCTGCGCCACGAATGCCCGATCCCGGCCCAACTTCCGCCGGGATGGCCCTTTAGAAGCCGGTGCATGATTTTCTTTCTGTTTCCAAGGCGGCGTTCGCTGATCGGGCACGTCTTTCGCGGGGTGCGCTCGGCCATGCTGGTCGGCGGTGCCCTGCTGCTCGTTCCTTATCTTTCCGCGGGAGAAATGAGAGGTACGGCACCCAAGTATTTCCGTTCGGTGGATCGCGGCGGCGCGTTACCGACAATCAGGCCGTCCGGGCTGGCGCTAACGGGCGCGGTCACGCATGTGCGCGACGGCGATACGGTGGAGGTGGCGGGGGTGCCTGTCCGGATCGCCAATTTGGACTGCGCCGAACGCGGCACCAGCGACGGTCGGCGTGCGACGGACCGGATGCGCAGCCTGTCCGAACGAGGCGCTCTCACCTGTCGGTTGAGCGGGCGGCGATCCCATGACCGCGCAGTTGGAACCTGTCGGCTGGCCGACGGGCGCGACATCGGGGCGGTTCTGATTTCCGAAGGACTGTGCCGGCGCTGGAAATAAGCGCCCGGCCAGGTCAGCCGTAGACAGATTCCTTGCCGAAATGCTTGGTCAGCATGTAATAGACCACGGCCCGGTACTTGTTTCGCTCGGACCGGCCATAGGTGTCGATCACCTGATTGATCGCCTCCATCAGTTGCGGACCGTCGGCGAGGCCAAGCTTCTTGATCAGGAAATTGTTCTTGACGGTTTCCAGTTCGTGTTCCTGTCCGGCGGCGACGGTCGAGGCGTCCGCATTGTAGATCGCGGGGCCGCAGCCGATGGTAACCTTGGTCAGCAGGTCCATGTCCGGGCTCATGCCGCATTTGTTGCGCAAATCGTCCGCGTAGGTTGCAATCAGATCGTCACGACGTCCCATTGTCATTTTCTCCCAATCTCGCCAGCGTGCCTACCGGCCTACTGATGTCTTTTCCTTATCCAGCCCCGTCCGAAGCTGGCCCCGACGATAACCAGTGTTAAGGTTCGCACAAAGGAAAATGTTCTGTTCCATTGCCGCCGCCGCTGGAGCATGGCTGCTCCGTGGGGGCATCACCCTCACCGCCGCCCGCCGCATCCAACGTGCCTGGCTCGGACCGGGAGGGAAAGAGCACTCCTTCGCTTCGGCCGTGATCCGTTTCAAGATCGAGGATGCGGTCCTTTTCCGCCCATCTGGCAACGATGGCATCGCCGTCGCGGCAGGAGGCCTCGACCAGCTCACGCGCCGCCCCGACGCCATGCGCGCCATGCTTTTCCTCGTGCTGGCCAAGGGCCATCAGCATCGCCTCCCAGTCGTTCCGCAACAGCTCGTCTAGCTTGTGCGGGGCGGT
>CAYGNB010000503.1:0-2157 GCA_964351135.1 uncultured Rhodobacterales bacterium
GTTTGACCCGCGCGCACCATGGCTTCAATTTGGGCCACCCGACGACCCTCTGCGGAAACCTGCTGAACCGACCACCCCGTCGCCTCCGTGAACGCCGGGATGAATATCTCGCTATTCGCTTCGGCAACGACCCCGCCGGAACCGCTGACGACAATCGTCTTTTCCTGTGCGGACACAGGCAAGGGCAGCATTGCGGTCCCAAGGGCCGCGAGCAGTGCAATACTGCTCTTCCTCGTTTTCCATTTCTGCATTCGTTTAACTCCCTGTTGTGGCTTGTCGTTGAAATGCGCCGCCGTCATGCCTCGACGGATACCCCGCCGTCCCTGACGACGAGCGCGTCCTTGAACCGGAAACCGATCTGCACGGCCTCACCCCGGTTCAGCAGGGGGACATCCGGCCCCCGGTGCTCTTGAAAAAAGAAACGAGCGCCACTCCCGGTCCGAACCTCGTACTGGATTACGTTCCCCAGAAAGAGCACCTCGTCGATGGTCGCCTGAAACGCGTGTATGTCGGGCGTATCGGATGTCATTCGGTGTATCTTTTCCGGTCGGACGCTGATCACGCCCGACTTCTCGCCATCGAAGGCATCCAACGGCACACCGAGCCCTGTTTCCGCGATCTGCAAGCCCCCGCGCCCCTCGTGGGACAGGCTGAAGATGTTGGTCTGACCAATAAACTCCGCGACATAGCGGCTGTTCGGCCGGTCATAGATATTCTTCGGTGTGTCGACCTGGGATATCTGCCCGTCTTTCATGACGACAACGCGATCGGACATGACAAGAGCTTCGCCCTGATCGTGCGTTACGAAGATGATCGTGCAACCAAGCTGCGCGTGATAATGCTTGATCTCAAGCTGCATCGCCTCGCGCAGCTTGAGGTCGAGGGCACCCAGTGGTTCGTCCATCAGAAGCACAGGCGGTTCGAATACGACCGCCCGGGCAAACGCGACCCTCTGACGCTGGCCGCCCGACAGTTCCTTGGGCATCCGATCGGCAAACCCGGACAACTGTACCATTTCCAGACTTTGTCCGACGCGCCGACGTATCTCGCCAGCTGCATAGCCACGCAGCCTGAGCGGGAACGCGACGTTCTCGAAAACCGTCATGTGCGGGAAAAGAGAATAGCTTTGGAACACCATTCCCAGATCACGCCGCTCGGGCGGAAGATCCAGAACGGAGCGGCCGCCGATCAGCACATCGCCACTGGTTGCATCCGCGAAACCAGCAAGGACATTGAGCGCCGTACTTTTGCCGGAACCGCTCGGTCCAAGAAATGTGACAAACTCGCCAGGCTCGACATTGAGGTCGAAATCGGAAAGCGCGCACACGACTCCGTAGGATTTGCTGACTTTGCGAAAGCTGACTGATGCTCCAGGCATCGAGGGCACCCCTCCGTACTCGGTTTGATAACGGCGCGTCAGGTGACAGTAATGTCATTTATGATATCAGTGTCAATAATGAATATGGTGTCAATAATGACATTGATGTCACTCTTCCCTTGTGTCATGCTCGGATATCAGTCAGCACATGTGGAACGAATGCGAAAAACAGAAGAAATCCACGCCTTCAGCCTGGTCGATGTCCTTACCGAACGGGCCCGTTCCGCAAATCGCGCGCCGAAACGCACGCGAACACGTCTGGCGCTACTCGCTGCGACGGCTGCGGAACTGGAAGAGGTCGGATATCATGGTCTCGCGATTGAAGGCATCGTTGAAAAGGCCGGCTTGGCGCGCGGCACCTTCTACCTGTATTTCGCAAATCGCGCGGAAGCCGCTTACGCGGTGCAACGCAGCTTCGACGCTCTCATGCGAAGCACACGCCCGCGCGGCGGGAAGAGCCTGCCGCCGTACGAGGCAATCCACCGCATGAACCGTTTCTATGTGGAATGCACCGCCCGGAACGCAACCTTGTTGGCCGGCAAGGAACAGCTGATGAGCGACAAGCCGGAAATCGCACGGCACCGGGATCTACTCAACCATCGCTGGGCCCGATCGGTCTTGCGCGATCTCGCAGACAGATCTGGCGCCGGGACAGATATGCTGACTTGCCCGTCGGCCTTATTGGCGGCGCGGATGGTCATTGCGATGGCCGACGAAATCTTGCGCGAAGCCTTTGTTTATCGCGCAGAACGCCTGGCGCCATTTCGAGAAAACACCGA
>CAYGNB010000504.1:0-2145 GCA_964351135.1 uncultured Rhodobacterales bacterium
TTCTTGCCCTGCGGCGTGTTGATCCCGGTCTTGCCGCCCACCGAACTGTCCACCTGCGCCAGCAACGTCGTGGGCACCTGAACGAAGCGCACGCCCCGGCGCAGCACCGCCGCCGCGAATCCGCCCAGATCCCCGATCACCCCGCCGCCGAGCGCCACCACCACGTCGTTACGCTCGATCTTTTGTTCCAGCAGCCATTCGACGGCGCGGGAAAACTGCGGCCAGCCCTTTGTGGATTCGCCCGCCGGCAGGGCCAGCGCCACCATGTCGACGCCGCCCGCGGCCAACCCCGCGCGCAACGGCTCAAGATGCAGCTCCGCGACTTTTTCGTCGGTCAGAACCGCCACTCGTGGCCGTGTCAGGAGCGGCGCGATCCGCGCGCCCGCCTGGGCGATCAGCCCCGGACCGATTTCCACATCATAGGCGCGCGCGCCCAGATCGACATGAACGTTTTGCATCATTTCTGTAGTTCCAGAACATCCGGGCGCCCGGCCAGCGCGGCCAGCACCTTGTCCACCATTTGCGCGATCGACGACCGGCCGTCGGAAACCACGGTCAGGTCCGCCTCTTCATAAGCGGCGCGGCGGGCGGCGTAGAGCTCCTCGAGCGTGGCGCGCGGGTCAGGCGTGCGCAGCAGCGGCCGCGTATCCTTGCGCCGGACACGGCTCCACAGCACGTCGATATCCGCTTTCAGCCACACCGACACGCCACGTTCGGAGATCATCGCCCGGTTCTCGGCCAGCAGGAACGCACCGCCGCCGGTCGATAGAATCCCGCATTCATGATCCAGAAGCCGCGCGATCACCTGCGATTCCTTGCGGCGAAAGAACGCCTCTCCGTCGCGCGCAAACACCTCGGGAATCGTCATGTTGGCCGCAAGTTCGATCTCGGCATCGCTGTCCAGAAAGGGAACGCCCAGCCGCGCGGCCAGCGCGCGGCCCACCGCCGTCTTGCCCGCCCCCATCATTCCAACCATCACGACGGTCTTTTTCAACCGCCCCGGCATGTGATCCGGCGCCACGTCCGTGTCGGTATTTTGCTCAAAACCACCCATTGCGGCCTGAATGACGTGATCTTGGGCAAAAGGCCATATATAACTTGGGCAAAACACTCGAACGAGGCAAACCGGGCATGACACGCAAACTGTTCAAATTTCTGCTCTACTTGCTGTGCCTGGCGTTTCTGGGGGTTGTCGCCTACGCCTATATCGGCCCGTTGATCGGGTCCGATTTCGACGCGCCGACCCGCGAGATTCGCCAGCCGGTCACGTTGCATGCGGATTAACGCGGCGGTCGCCGTAATCCTGCTGCCGCTGGCAGCGGCAGCGCAAGCACCGCTTTCGGCCATCGAATGGCTGAATGAGGACATGCCCCCGGTACGGCATGGTCCGGTTCTGACCGAACCGCCCGTCACCGACGGGGCGGCGCTGCCGCCGGTCTCAGTGACACCGCTCGCCGAACGGGCCGATCCGGTGGGGCTGGTATCCGCAAAGGTCACTGGTCTGCCGCCCGATCTGTGGGAACGCACCGGGGCAGAGGAACTGGCGGCGATGATCGCGCGCACACCGGTCGAAGACAGCCCGGCCATGCAGACGCTGCTCTATACGCTGCTGTTGTCGGAAACACGGCCGCCGCCCCAAAACGGCGAGGTGCTTTTGCTGGCACGGCTGGACCGGCTGTTCGATCTGGGCGCGGTAGACGCCGCACAGGCTCTGGCGGAACATGCGGGAACCGATACGCCGGCCCGGTTCGCGCGCTGGTTCGACGCGACCCTGCTGACCGGCGACGAGGACCAGAGCTGCGCCGCCCTGATCGGTGCTCCGTATCTGTCACCGGGGTATGACGCGAGCATCTTTTGCACAGCCCGCGCCGACGACTGGTCCACTGCCGCCCTGCTGCTGGAAACGGCACATGCGCTCGAACTGCTGCCGAAATCGCGGCTGGCGCTGCTCGACCGGTTTCTCAGCCCCGAGATATTCGAGGACGCCGCCCCCCTTCCCGCCCCCGAGAACCCCGACCCGCTGGGGTTCCGCCTGCATGAGGCGATCGGCGAACGACTGACCACCACGCGCCTGCCGCGTGTCTTTGCCACCGCCGACCTGCGCGACGTGGCCGGGTGGAAGGCTCAGGTCGAAGCCGCCGAACG
>CAYGNB010000505.1:0-2145 GCA_964351135.1 uncultured Rhodobacterales bacterium
CCCCGCAGCCGATGTTCAGGACGATCTTGTCCAGGCGCGGGATCTGCATGTCGTTGGAATAGCCGAACTCTTCCTTCAGTGCCGCACGGATGCGGTTCCTGTAGTCGGCCTTGAGGCGCGGGGTGTAGTTCGCGGAATCAAGCATCGATCACGTCCCCCGTGGTCTTGGCAAAGCGGACCTTCTTGTCGCCTTCCATGCGGAAGCCGACGCGGGTCGGTTTGCCGTTTGCGTCCAGAATGGCCAGGTTCGACAGATCGACCGGCACTGCCTTGGGCAGACGGCCGCCCTGGCTGGTCTGGCTCTGACGGGTGTGACGGATGGCGATGTTGATGCCATCGACAACGGCCTTGCCGGCCTTGGGGTCCACAGAGGCGATGGTGCCTTCCTTGCCCTTGTCCTTGCCGGCCAGCACGACGACCTTGTCGCCCTTTTTCAGTTTCGCAGCCATCTTACAGCACCTCCGGGGCGAGCGAGATGATCTTCATGAAGTTCTTGGCGCGCAGCTCGCGCACCACCGGCCCGAAGATACGGGTGCCGACAGGCTCCATGTTGTTGTTGAGAATGACGGCGGCGTTGCGATCGAAACGGATCGCGGTGCCGTCTTCACGACGCACTTCCTTGGCGGTGCGCACGACGACGGCCTTGCGAACGTCGCCCTTCTTGACGCGGCCGCGCGGGATGGCTTCCTTGACCGAGACGACGATGATGTCGCCCACGGACGCATATTTGCGCTTGGAACCACCCAGGACCTTGATGCACTGAACCCGGCGGGCGCCGGAGTTGTCAGCGACATCCAGATTGGTCTGCATCTGGATCATGTGGTTTCTCCCGACCTGTGGGGGCTGGTCTTTTTCTGTCCCCCAGGGTTTCGATAAAACCGAAAGGCTCTGTCAGCTTACGCCTCCAGAACCTCCCAGCGTTTGGTCTTCGATTTCGGGGCGCATTCGATGATGCGGACCGAGTCACCCACCTTGTAGGTGTTCTTCTCATCGTGAGCCCGGTATTTCTTGGACTTACGGATGGTCTTCTTCAGAACCGGGTGGGTGAAACGACGTTCCACCAGCACCGTGACGGTCTGTGCGTTGGCGTCCGAAGTGACGGTTCCCTGCAGGATACGCTTGGGCATTGGATTACTCCTCCGATGCCGCGGCAGCGGCCTTTTCGTTCAGGATCGTCTTGACGCGAGCGGCATTGCGGCGCGCGGCACGGATGCCGGCGGTGCTTTCCAGTTGGCCGGTGGCCTGCTGGAACCGCAGGTTGAAGCTCTCTTTCTTGAGGCTGGCCAGCTCTTCGCGGAGCTGATCCGGCGTCTTGTCACGCAGTTCGTTGGCGTTCATCGCCCCTCTTCCTTTCTCAAAACACCAGAGAGCCCCGGTTTCCGGGTCACCCTCGACCTGGTGGATGAATGACAGACATGCGAATCCCCCGCCTTGGCGGGTTATCGCAGGATGCCGCTCTATAAGGGAGTTGCCGCAACAGGGCAAGGGGGTGATTTCATCGCTGCCGGAGGGACCGATCCGGCACCACCCGCGACACTATTCTACGGGTCGTCAGTACACCATCGGTGACGGTTCGTCTGTCCCTTCGCCCGGCAGCATCCGCGCCGCGGCGCGGATGCCGATTGTCATCAGAGCCGTCGTCAGCAGAAAATAGACCGCGATTCCGATGAACTGCGTGTCCAAGCCGATCCCCGCATCTATCAGCGCGCCGGTCAGGCCCGGACCGATGGCCGACCCCAGCACCATCGCCGCCGCCGCTGCCGCCTTGATCGACCCGATATGCGCAGTGCCATAGAATTCGGCCCAGAAGGCATTGGGCAATGTCGAATTGGCGCCGGTGGTCATTGCGAGGAACAGGAACCCTGCAAACATCGCCAGCGGCCCCACCGCCCAGGCAAAGATCAGAAAGGCCACCACCATCGGCAGTTGGTAATACGGGGTCAGCCGGGCCGAACCGAGCCGGTCGAGCGCCCAGCCCGACAGCACCATCGCCGCGATGGACACCAGCATATAGACCGGAAAGAGCGCCACCAGTTCGACATGGCGCCAGCCTTTTATCTCGGCGAAATGAACCTGGTGGAAGAAGAACGCCGTGCTGAACGCGGCCGGCCCCAGGAGCGCCGGGAACATCATCCAGAACAGCGG
>CAYGNB010000506.1:0-2139 GCA_964351135.1 uncultured Rhodobacterales bacterium
AGTTCACCCGAATGCCCTCGGGGCCCCATTCCAGCGCCAGCGTCCGGGTGATCTGATCGATCCCGGCCTTGGCGGCACAGACATGGGACTGACCCTCGGCCGGCTGAAACGCCTGCGGGGCCGAGATGTTCACCACGCTGGCACCGGGACGGGCGAGAAAGGGATAGGCTGCCTTCATCACATGGATCGTGCCCATCAGGTCGATCTCGATCACGGTACGAAAGGCATTGACCGACATCTCGGCGGCCAGCGCCGGAAAATTGCCTGCCGCGCCGGATACCAGCACATCGAAATCGCCCAGCTCGGCATGAAACCCGGCCAGCCCGGCCTGCACCGCATCAGCGTCGCGCACATCGAACGCCGTTCCCAGCGCCCGCGACGCACCGGCCCGCTCCAACGCGGCGACGGTATCGTCGATCTTGTCGCGGCTGCGGCTGGCCACGGCCACGCGGGCACCCTCGGCGGCAAAGGTCTCGGCAATGCCGCGATTGATCCCACTGGTGCCACCGATGACGATCACGGTGCGGCCGCTGAAATCCAGGTCCATCTGCAATCCTCCGCTGTCGGCCCCAGCATAGGCCGGAACCGCGCGGATCCAAAGCGAAGTCGCCCGTCAGGGCGGATGAGCGCGCCCTTTCGCGCTACCCGGCCTCGGTGCGCCCGCGCCGGTCGCTGCGCAGCGCGGCATAAAGCACATGGGTCCGCCAGCGCCCGTCGATCTGCAGATAGGATTGCGCGACGCCTTCGTATTTGAACCCTGACCGCTCCAGCAGCCCGCGCGAGGCGGCGTTCTCGGGCAGGCAGGCCGCCTCCAGACGGCTCAGATCGAGCCGCGCAAAGGCATGATGCACCACCGCGCCGATTGCCTCGCGCATGTATCCGCGCCGGGCATGGGTCGCGCCGGTCCAGTACCCCAGCGTCCCCGCCTGCGCTGGTCCGCGCCGGATATTGTCCAGCGTGATTGCCCCTACCAGCACCCCGTCATCGCGGCGAAACAGGAACAGCGGCACTGCGGTACCGCCCGCCACCGACCTCTGCGCCCAATAGACCCGGTTGGTGAAACTCTTGCGGCTCAGGTGATCGTCGGCCCAGGTCGGTTCCCACGGGGTCAGGAAATCGCGGCTCTCCAGCCGCAGCGCCGCCCAGTCGCGGAAATCCGAATGGGTCGGCGGCCGCAGCGTCAGCCGTTCGGTTTCGATCCGCAGCTTGCGCCGGCTCAGCAGCATCAGGCGGCGCGGCGGGCTTGCAGATCGGCCAGTGCCGGGGCGGCGGCCACCGGGCCATAGAGCGCCAGCGCCGCCGGGGCGGACACCGCGACATGTTCGGCAAAGGTGCGCACCGCGGCCATGTCGACCGCATCGATCCGCGCGATCGTATCCTCGATCGGCGGCACCTTGCCCCAGATCTGCACCAGTCGCGCCAGCCGTTCGGCGCGGTTCGACGGGCTTTCCAGCCCCATCAGCATCCCCGCCTTCATCTGGGCCCGCGCCCGCGCCACCTCGGCTTCGGTCAGATCGCCGGCCGCGCGCTTCATCTCGTCGATGGTAACCGCAGCCAGTTCCGCCACCTGCTCGCCCGACGTGCCCGCATAGATGGTCAGCGTGCCGGTATCGGCATAGGCGCCGGTCTGGGCAAAGATCGTGTAACACAGCCCCCGGGTTTCCCGGATTTCCTGGAACAGGCGGCTGGACATACCGCCGCCCAGCACGCCGGAATAGACCTGCGCGGTATAGATCGCGTCGTCGCGATAGGCCGGTCCCTCCAGCGCCAGCGCGAAATGGGCCTGCTCCAGCGCCTTTTCGTGCCGCGCCTCGCCACCGATGAACAGCGCCACGTCCGGCACCAGCGCCGGGCGCGGCTTCAGATGCCCGAACAACCGTTCGGCCATCTTGACCAGCGCATCGTGATCGACCGCGCCGGCGGCCGACAGGATCATCTGATCCGGCCCGTAATGTTCGCCCACAAAACCCGACAGATCCTCGCGCGAAAAGGCGCGGACCCGTTCGGACGGCCCCAGGATGGTGCGCCCCAGCGGCTGGTCGCGATAGCTTTCCTCCTGCAACCAGTCAAAGATCACATCGTCAGGCGTATCGTGGGCCTGGCCGATTTCCTGCAGGATCACCCCGCGTTCGACCTCGA
>CAYGNB010000507.1:0-2133 GCA_964351135.1 uncultured Rhodobacterales bacterium
GTATCTACGGCATGGACGAGATCAAGGGCGACGTGAAGATCTATCCGCTGCCGCATATGCCGGTGGTCAAGGACCTGATCCCCGACCTGACCCATTTCTACGCCCAACACGCGTCGATCATGCCGTGGCTGGAGACCAAGACCAACCGCCCGGCGAAAGAGTGGAAGCAGTCCATCGAGGACCGCAAGAAGCTCGACGGCCTGTATGAATGCGTGATGTGCGCGTCCTGCTCGACCTCCTGTCCCTCGTACTGGTGGAACGGCGACCGCTATCTGGGGCCGGCGGCGCTGCTGCACGCCTATCGCTGGATCATCGACAGCCGCGACGAGGCCACCGGCGAACGGCTGGACGAACTGGAAGATCCGTTCAAGCTCTACCGCTGCCACACGATCATGAACTGCGCCAAGACCTGCCCCAAGGGGCTGAACCCGGCCAAGGCGATCGCCGAGATCAAGAAGATGATGGTCGAGCGCGCGCTCTGACCCCGATGACGGGCCGGGTTTTCCCCGGCCCGCGAACCGGCTATGCCTGACGCAACCGGAACAGGGCGGAAGGCACGGCCGTGAGTCACAGCCAAGGCAACATGCGCAGATGAAGCCGATCCGCCTGATCTCGGGCTTTCTGACCGTGGGCGCCTGGACGATGCTCAGCCGTGTGCTGGGGTTTGTCCGCGATGCGATGATTCTGGCCTATCTGGGCACCGGCCCGGCCTACGAGGCCTATGTGGTTGCGTTCCGGCTGCCCAACATGTTCCGCCGGTTCTTTGCCGAAGGCGCGTTCAACATGGCCTTCGTGCCGATGTTCTCCAAGAAACTGGAGCGCGGTGAGGATGCCCGCGCTTTTGCCGAAGAGGCGCAGGCGGGGCTGGCCACGGTCCTGATCGCGTTGACCCTGGTGGCGATGGCGACCATGCCCTGGCTGATCTATGCGCTGGCCAGCGGGTTCGCGGGGCAGGACCGGTTCGTTCTGGCGGTCGAATTCGGGCGCATCGCCTTTCCCTATATTCTGTTCATTTCACTGGCGGCGCTGCTGTCGGGTGTCCTGAACGCCACCGGCCGTTTTGCGGCTGCGGCAGCCGCACCGGTATTGCTGAACGTGATCCTGGTATCCGCGATGGCGGCGGCCGCGATGGCCGGCGCGGATGTCGCCCGCGCGCTGATCTGGGCGATTCCGGTTGCCGGGATTGCCCAGCTGGTGCTGGTCTGGTGGGCGGCGTCGCGCGCGGGGTTTCCATTGCGATTGCGGCGGCCGCGCTGGACGCCGGAACTGGGCCGGCTGATCCGCATCGCGATCCCCGCCGCTCTCGCCGGTGGTGTCGTGCAGGTGAACCTGCTGGTGGGGCAGCAGGTGGCGTCCTATTTCGACCGGGCGGTGGGCTGGCTCTATGCCGCCGACCGGCTTTACCAGTTGCCGCTGGGCGTGGTCGGTATCGCTGTCGGCGTGGTGCTGCTGCCCGACCTGTCGCGGCGGCTGGCCGCGGATGACGATACCGGTGCGCGCGAGGCGCTGAGCCGGGCCGGAGAAGTGTCGCTCGCGCTGACCATTCCTTCGGCGGTGGCGTTGATGGTGATTCCGCTGCCGCTGGTGTCGGTGCTGTTCGAACGTGGCGCAACCACCAGCGACGACAGTGCCGCCATTGCCGTGGCGGTGGCGATCTACGGGCTGGGGTTGCCCGCTTTTGTGCTGCAGAAGATCCTCCAGCCGCTGTTTTTCGCGCGCGAGGATACGCGGTCGCCGTTCCGGTATGCGATGGTGGCGATGGTGGTGAACGCCGTCATTGCAATCAGCCTTGCGCCGGTGCTGGGCTGGTTCGCGCCTGCCATTGCCACCACGATTGCCGGCTGGTCGATGGTGGCGCTGCTGGCGCGCGGCTCCCGTCCTATGGGCGATGTCGCCCGTTTCGACACCCGGTTTCACAGCCGGATCTGGCGCATCTGCGCTGCATCCGTGGTGATGGGCGTGGTGCTTTGGGGCGCGGCGCTGGTGTTGGGGCCCGTATTGCAGGCGCCGGGCTGGCGTTATCTGGCGCTGGCCGCGCTGGTCGGGCTGGGGGTGGTCGTCTATTTCGGCACCGGACAGGCCATCGGCGCGTTCCGGCTGGCCGAGTTCCGGGGCGCCCTGCGCCGGGGCTGA
>CAYGNB010000508.1:0-2126 GCA_964351135.1 uncultured Rhodobacterales bacterium
CGCAGGCCTGACCGGGCGACACGCCTTCCTCGGGTGTCAGCAGCTCCACCTCGGCGGTGGTGTCGCTCAGCGGCCGGACGATCGCCTCGCGCGGCGGACGGGTCGAACGAACCTTGACCGACAGGTGCCATTCGTCGCGCGCGGTAAACGGGGTGTCCCCCAGCCAGTTGATTTCGCGAACCGGAATAGTGCGGGTGGCCAACATTTCCTTTGGACCGACGATCACTCGTTTGGCGTCGACATCCAGCTTGACCACATAAAGCGGTTCGGACAGTCCGCCGATGCCCAGGCCCCGGCGCTGCCCGATCGTGTAGTGGATCACGCCGTCATGCACGCCCAGTACGCGCCCGTCGGCGTGAACGATCTCGCCGGGTTCCGCCGCGCCGGGGCGCAGTTTTTCGATCACCGCGGCATAGTTGCCGTTCGGAACGAAACAGATGTCCTGACTGTCGGGCTTGTCGGCGACCGCCAGTCCGTACTGTGCTGCCAGTTCGCGGGTCGCGTCCTTGCTGGGTAAGTGTCCGAGCGGAAACCGCAGGAACGACAGCTGTTCGGGCGTCGTCGAGAACAGGAAATAGGACTGATCGCGATTGGCGTCTTCGGCGCAGTGCAACTCGGGCCCGTTCGGACCCTGTTTGCGCTGGATATAATGGCCCGTTGCCATGCAATCGGCCTCGAGATCGCGCGCGGTTTCCAGCAGATCCTTGAACTTCACCCGCTCGTTACAGCGGATGCAGGGCACGGGTGTCGCGCCGCCCAGATAGCTGTCTGCGAATTCGTCGATCACCGCGTCGCGAAAGATGTTTTCGTAATCCAGCACATAATGCGGGAACCCGCGTTCCTCGGCCACGCGCCGCGCGTCGTGAATATCGATCCCGGCGCAGCAGGCGCCTTTCTTGGCCAGCGCGGCGCCGTGGTCGTAAAGCTGCAGCGTCACGCCGACGACATCATAACCCTGTTCGGCCAGATGGGCCGCGACGACGGAACTGTCGACGCCGCCGGACATGGCCACCACGACGCGCGTTTCCGCGGGCGGTTTGGCAAAGCCGAGGGAATTCAGCGGTGCATCTGTATCCAGCGCCATCGGGCGGCTCCTGACAGGATGAGAAGTGCCGCAGAATATAGGAAAATCCTACCGACTCTCAAGGCCCGGTTTCACCGTGCGTTAAGGCGTCGGGACAATGGTGGGGCGGGTGACTGAAAAGGGATGGGACGATGTTTCTCAAGAAAGTCGATGGACCGAGGGCTGTGACCTTGCCGGACGGCAGGGTGATGACGCGCGCCGACCTGCCTCCGGCGGACACGCGGCGTTGGGTTGCGTCGCGCAAGGCGGCGGTCGTGCGCGGTGTGCTTTATGGCCTGATCACGCAATCCGAGGCGCAGCGGCGCTATGCGCTGTCGGAGGAAGAGTTTCGCAGCTGGATCAAGGCGGTCGCGGATCACGGGGAAGAGGGGCTCAAGATCGCGGCGCTGCGAAAATTTCGTCAACCCTAAGTTGCGCGCCTCAGTTTCTGTGTTACGGTAACGCGAAGTTAACTATTCTTTTTCACGGTTAACGCGATCGAGAAAACTGATTGAGGCGGAGAGCGTTACATGCGCGTGCTATTGGTTGAGGATGACCCCACGACGTCGAAAAGCATCGAACTGATGCTGACCCATGCCAACCTGAATGTCTATGCGACGGATCTGGGCGAGGAAGGGATCGACCTGGCCAAGCTCTATGATTACGACCTGATCCTGCTGGACCTGAACCTGCCCGACATGAACGGGCATGAGGTGCTGCGCCAGCTGCGCCTGGCCCGGATCGACACGCCGATCCTGATCCTGTCGGGCGATGACGGCACCGAAAGCAAGATAAAGGGCTTCGGCTTTGGCGCGGACGATTATCTGACCAAGCCATTCCATCGTGAGGAACTGGTGGCGCGTATCCACGCGATCATTCGCCGGTCCAAGGGGCATTCGCAGTCGGTGATCCCTACCGGCAAGGTTGCGGTCAATCTCGACGCCAAAACGGTCGAAGCCGACGGCCAGCCGGTGCATCTGACCGGGAAGGAATACCAGATGCTGGAGCTGCTGAGCCTGCGCAAGGGAACCACGCTGACCAAGGAAATGTTCCTGAATCATCT
>CAYGNB010000509.1:0-2117 GCA_964351135.1 uncultured Rhodobacterales bacterium
GATCAGCGCCGCACCCATGCCAGCGTGGCCAGCTACAACAACCATTGGGGCGTGCCGCTGACGCTTGCGCGGATGCCGCGCGACACCGAATTCGCGGTGATCGAGATCGGCATGAACCATCCCGGCGAGATCGCGCCGCTGGCGCGGCAGGCGCGGCCGCATGTGGCGCTGATCACCACCGTGGCCGCGGCACATCTCGAAGCGTTCGAGTCGATCGAGGCCATCGCCGGGGAAAAGGCCTCGGTATTCGACGGGCTGGAGCCCGGCGGCGTGGCTATCGTCAACGCCGATCTGGAGACCACGCCGATCCTGCGCCGCGCCGCCGAGGCGCAGGACGCGCGGATCGTGGCGTTCGGGCGGCAGGCAGCCGATTTTCGGCTGCTCGATGTGTCGGTGCAGGGCGACGTGACCGTGGCGCGCGCCGAAGCGGGTGGCGATCCGCTCCTGTTCCGTATCTGCAGCCCGGGGGCGCATTTCGCGATGAACGGGCTGGGGGCGCTGGCGGCCTGCGAGGCGCTGGGTGCCGATCTGGCGCTGGCGGCGCAGAGCCTTGGCCGCTGGACACCCTACAAGGGGCGCGGCGCGCGCGAGGTGATCGCGCTCGACGCCGCCGAACGAAACCGCCGGCTGGTGCTGATCGACGACAGCTATAACGCGAACCCGGCCTCGATGGCCGCCGCGCTCGACGTGCTGGCGGCGGCGGAACCCGAGGGTGCGGGGCGGCGCATCGCCATTCTGGGCGATATGAAGGAACTGGGCCCGCAGGAGCTGGCACAGCACGCGGCCCTGGCCGATCTGCCTGCCATGCAGGCGGTGGACCGGGTGTATTGCGCCGGACCGCTGATGCAGGCCCTGCATGCTGCCCTGCCGGCCGATCGCCGCGGCGACTGGGCCGAGGATGCCACCGGGTTGCTCGACGGTCTGGGCCGCCGGATCGGCCCCGGCGACGTGGTGCTGGTCAAGGCATCGCTCAGCATGGGGCTGGGCGGGATCGTTGACGCGATCCGCAAAATGGGTCATGGCGACGCAACTTTCGGGGATGGCGCGACATGAACGGGAACTGCTGACATGCTCTACTGGCTCACCGCGCTGTCCGATGGCGGCGACGTGTTCAACCTGTTCCGCTACATCACCTTCCGCGCCGGCGGGGCGTTCCTGACCGCGCTGCTGTTCGGGTTCGTCTTTGGCCGCCCGCTGATCGACGTGCTGCGGCGGACGCAGGGCAAGGGCCAGCCGATCCGCGACGATGGTCCCGAAGGCCATTTCGCCAAGGCCGGAACGCCGACGATGGGCGGGCTGCTGATCGTGGGGGCGCTGCTGACGGCGACGCTGCTCTGGGCGCGGCTCGACAACGGGTTTGTCTGGCTGGTGCTGTTCGTGACCATGAGCTTTGCGCTGATCGGTTTTGTCGACGACTATGCCAAGGTGTCAAAGCAGAACACCGCTGGGGTGCCGGGCAAGCTGCGGTTGGCGCTGGGTGTCCTGATCGCGTTGATCGCCGCCTGCTGGGCGGCGTATCACCATCCGGACGACTTGCAGAACCAGCTGGCGCTGCCGGTGTTCAAGGATGCGCTGATCAACCTTGGATATTTCTATATTCCGTTCGCGATCTGCGTGATCGTCGGCGCGGCCAACGCGGTGAACCTGACCGACGGGCTCGACGGGCTGGCGATCATGCCGGTGATGATCGCGGCCGGCACACTGGGCGTGATCGCCTATGCGGTCGGGCGCGTGGACTTCAGCGAATATCTCGAGGTGCATTACGTACCCGGCACCGGCGAAATCCTGATCTTTGCCGCCGCGCTGTTCGGCGGCGGGCTGGGGTTCCTGTGGTACAACGCGCCGCCGGCGGCGGTGTTCATGGGCGATACCGGATCGCTGGCGCTGGGCGGCGCGCTGGGCGCGATCGCGGTGGTGACCAAGCACGAACTGGTGCTGGCCATCGTCGGCGGCATCTTTGTGGTCGAGGCGCTGAGCGTCATCATCCAGGTGCTCTATTTCAAGCGCACCGGGCGGCGCGTGTTCCTGATGGCGCCGATCCATCACCATTACGAGAAAAAGGGCTGGGCCGAACCGACCATCGTGATCCGGTTCTGGATCATCTCGCTGATCCTCGC
>CAYGNB010000510.1:0-2111 GCA_964351135.1 uncultured Rhodobacterales bacterium
GTCCAGAGCATCGGCATCCGGTCCTCCAGCCCGCCGGTGCCATTGGGGATCTTGGTGAAATCGCCCACGCCATAGCGTTTCTGATCGGTCGTGAACGCGCAATGGTCGGTGGCGACCACCGACAGCGACCCGGATTGCAACCCGGCCCACAGGCTATCCTGATGCTTCTTGTTGCGGAATGGCGGGCTCATCACGCGCCGCGCGGCATGGTCCCAGTCGGGGTTGAAATACTCGCTCTCGTCGAGCGTCAGATGCTGGATCAGCGGCTCACCCCAGACCCGCTTGCCCTGCATCCGTGCGCGCCGGATCGCCTCGTGGCTCTCTTCGCAGGACGTGTGCACCACATAGAGCGGCACGCCCGCCATGTCGGCGATCATGATCGCGCGGTTGGTGGCTTCGCCCTCGACCTGCGGCGGGCGCGAATAGGCGTGGGCCTCGGGTCCGGTATTGCCCTCGGCCAGCAACTTCGCCGACAGCTCCGCGACGACATCACCGTTTTCCGCATGAACCAGCGCGATGCCGCCCAGTTCGGCCAAGCGCTGGAAACTGGCATACATCTCGTCGTCATTCACCATCAGCGCGCCCTTGTAGGCCATGAAATGCTTGAAGGTGTTGATGCCGCGGTCGCGCACCACGGTTTCCATCTCGTTGAACACCTGTTCGCCCCACCAGGTGATCGCCATGTGAAAGGAATAGTCGCAATTGGCACGGGTGGATTTGTTGTCCCACATCTGCAACGCATCCAGCAGCCCCTGATCGGGGCTCGGCAGCGCGAAATCCACGACCATCGTGGTGCCACCGGCCAGCGCCGCGCGGGTGCCGCTCTCGAAATCGTCCGTCGAATAGGTGCCCATGAAGGGCATCTCCAGATGCGTATGCGGATCGATCCCGCCCGGCATCACATAACATCCGGTCGCGTCCAGCTCGGTATCGCCCGTCAGCCCCTTGCCGATCTCGGCAATCACGCCGTTTTCGATCAGCACATCCGCCTTGTAACTCAGATCGGCGGTGACGACGGTTCCGTTCTTGATGACTGTGCTCATGTCTTTTCTCCCTGTCGATGGCGGGGCTTCGCGCCCTCTTCCTCTTGCTGAAAATATCCCGGGGGAGTCGCCCGCATGGGCGATGGGGGCAGCGCCCCCCTACTCCACGATTTCCGCCGTCTCCACGACCGCGTGAAACAGAACGTCCGCCCCTGCGGCGGCCCAGTCCTTGCTGATCTCCTCGGCCTCGTTATGGCTCAGCCCGTCCACGCAGGGGCACATCACCATCGCGGTGGGCGCCACGCGGTTGATCCAGCAGGCATCGTGACCGGCGCCCGAGATGATGTCGCGATGCGAATAGCCCAACCGCTCCGCCGCGTCGCGCACGGCGGCAACGCATCCGTCGTCGAATTGCACCGGGTCGAAACCGCCCACCTTCTCGAACGCGATGGTCAGACCCATATCGTCCGCGATCTTCTGGCCTTCGCTGCGCAGCCGCGCCTCCATATCCTCGATCACCGTCAAGTCCGGCGACCGGAAATCGACTGTGAACACCACGCGGCCCGGGATCACGTTGCGCGAATTGGGGTAGACATCGATATGCCCCGCCGCCCCGACCGCGTGGGGAGCATGGGACAGCGCGATCTCGTCCACTTTTTCCAGCACGCGTGCCATGCCCAGCCCCGCGTTGCGGCGCATCGGCATCGGGGTGGACCCGGTGTGGCTGTCCTTGCCGGTGATGGTCACCTGGGTCCAGCTCAGCCCCTGCCCATGGGTGACGACGCCGATATCCTTGCCTTCGGCCTCCAGGATCGGACCCTGTTCGATATGCAATTCGAAGAAGGCGCGCATCTTGCGCGCGCCCACCTCTTCGTCGCCGCGCCAGCCGATCCGGGCGAGCTCGTCACCGAATTTCAGGCCCTCGGCATCTTCGCGGTCATAGGCCCAGTCCTGAGTATGCACGCCCGCGAACACACCCGAAGCCAGCATCGCGGGCGCGAACCGCGTGCCTTCCTCGTTGGTCCAGTTGGTGGCCACGATCGGATGCCTGGTCCTGATACCCAGATCGTTCAGCGTGCGGATGATCTCCAGCCCGCCCAGCACGCCCAGCACGCCGTCATACTTGCC
>CAYGNB010000511.1:0-2104 GCA_964351135.1 uncultured Rhodobacterales bacterium
AGAATCGCATCCGTGTTCTGGCCGGCGACCGGGTTCAGGTGGAAATGACCCCCTACGATCTGACCAAGGGTCGGATCAACTATCGCTTCAAGTAACGCCGGTCACATGGCGTTCATTCTCGGATCGGGCAGCCAGAGGCGGCTGGACCTGCTGGGTCAGCTTGGCCTGACGCCCGATGCGATTCTGCCCCCGGACATCGACGAAACCCCGCACAGGGGGGAATTGCCGCGGCCCTATTGCGCCCGTATTGCGCGCGAAAAGGCGCAGGCGGTTGCCGCCGGTGCCGATGACGTGGTGCTGTGCGCGGATACGACTGTGGCGCTGGGGCGGCGCATCCTCGGCAAACCGGCCGATGCCGGCGAAGCCGCGGAATTTCTGCTGGCCCTGTCGGGGCGGCGGCACCGGGTCATCACCGCTGTCGCGGTGCGGCGCGGCGACCGGATCTGGGAACGCGCCGTGGAAAGCCGGGTCAAGATGAAACGGCTGTCGGACACGGAACTGAACGCCTATCTCGCCAGCGACGACTGGCGGGGCAAGGCGGGCGCCTATGCGATCCAGGGACCGGCGGGGGCCTTCATCCCCTGGATCAGCGGCAGTTTCACCGGCATCGTCGGCCTGCCGCTGGCGGAAACCGCGGCGCTGTTGCAGGCGGCGGGCCAGCCACTCTACGAGGCAGCGGCATGAAGGGACGTTCTATCCTGCTCGATCATCTGGGCGACCGCGAAGCGGCGGCGCTGATGGTGGATGGACAGCTGGAGGATCTGCTGGTCGCCGGTGACGCCCCTGCCCCCGGCACCATCTATCGCGCCCGCGCCGACCGGCCGGTCAAAGGCCAGGGTGGCATGTTCGTGACCACGCCCGACGGGCCCGCCTTTCTGCGTCAGGTCAAGGGGCTCGCCCCCGGAACCGCATTGCTGGTGCAGGTGTCCGGCTATGCCGAACCGGGCAAGGCAATGCCGGTCACGCAAAAGCTGCTGTTCAAGAGCCGCCACGCCATCGTCACCCCCGACGCGCCGGGGCTGAATATCTCGCGGCGCATCCGTGACGAGGACGAACGGGACCGGCTGCTCGAAATCGCGCATGAAATGATGGGCGACAACGGCTATGGGCTGATCCTGCGATCCTCCTGCGATGGTGCGGACGGCGATGCCATTGCCGCCGATATCACCGACATGGCCGAACTGGCGGCACAGGTGATGGGCGATGCGGGGGAAGAACCCGAAATGCTGATCGAGGGCGACGGCCCCCACGCCCTGGCCTGGCGCGAATGGTCGGAACCCGCCGATGTCGACAACAATCCGGGGTGCTTAGACGATCACGGCGCGCTGGATGCAATCGACGCGGCACGGGGCGCCCGCGAACCTCTGCCCGGCGGCGGGCATCTGTTCATCGAACCGACGCGGGCGCTGGTGGCCGTAGACGTAAACACCGGGGCCGACACATCGCTGGCGGCGGGGCTGAAAGCCAATATGGCGCTGGCCCGCACCCTGCCCCGCGCCCTGCGCGTGCGCGGTCTGGGCGGACAGATCACGCTCGATCTGGCACCGATGCCCAAGAAGGACCGGCGGGGGTTCGAAACCGCGCTGCGCGCTGCGCTGCGCGCCGACCCGGTGGATACGGTGCTGGCGGGCTGGACACCGCTGGGGCATTATGAACTGCAGCGCAAACGCGACCGGGTCCCGTTGTCGGAGACCGCCGCATGAGCTGTCCGATCTGTGACAAACCGACCCGCAAGGAATGGCGCCCGTTCTGCTCGAAACGCTGCGCCGATCTGGATCTGGGCCGCTGGCTGAGCGGGGGCTATACCCTGCCCGACACGGACAACGACGCCGCCGACCAAACGCCGCCTGTTCCCGAGTCCGACGAAACCCGCCACTGACCGCGCGGAATCGGCAGCCCTCTAGTCGGGCTCGGCCGGATGCAGCTCCACGCGAACCGCCTGATCGCGCGGCTGCACCGTCCCCGTGAGGATCTCCAGCAATGTCGGATCCTCGGGCGAAACCCCGGATGAGAGAACCTCTGCGTCGTTCAGCATCGCGATCAGGGCGGGCGAACTGGCAATCACGAAATGCGATGACTCGGCTTCCTTGACGAAGGCGCTGGT
>CAYGNB010000512.1:0-2099 GCA_964351135.1 uncultured Rhodobacterales bacterium
TGGCCACGCGGCTGTGGCAGAACACCGCCAAGGTCCATTTCGACGCCACCAACCGCGACGACGGCAAGCGGCTGATCTATGGCGGTCATGTCATAAGCATGGCGCGCACGCTGTCGTTTAACGGACTGGCCAATGCGCAGATGATCGTGGGGCTGAACGGCGGCGCCCATGCCAACCCCTGTTTCGCGGGCGACACGGTGCGGGCGTGGTCCGAGGTTCTGGACAAGGCCGAAACCGGGGCGCCGGGCGTGGGTGCGATCCGGCTGCGGCTGGTGGCGACCAAGGGTGGCGAACCCTTCACGCTGAAGGGCGAGAACGGAAAATACCTGCCTCATGTGCTGCTGGACCTGGATTACTGGGCGCTAATGCCGATCTGAGCCTGCGCCGTTCCGGTCATAACCGACAGATAATTGGCGCAATCGTGATGGGCGGTGGCGCGCGGCTTTGCTAGGCTCGGCCCATGCGGAGCCTGTGCAGTTGTCTTGCCGCGATCTGGGTTGCGGTCGCGCCGGGGGTGGCGCGGGCCTGCGACCTCGCGCTGGCGCTGGCTGTGGATGTGTCGGGCTCGGTCGATCACGAGGAATACCGGCTGCAGATGGACGGGTTGGCGCAGGCTTTGCGCGATCCGGTGATTTCCGAGGCGCTGGTGCGGGCGCGGGCCCGGCTGATGCTGGTGCAGTGGACCGGGGCGTCGCGCCAGCGCGTCACCATCCCCTGGACCGCGATAGAGAACTTTGACGACGTGGACGCGCTGGCGGATCGTGTGGCCTCCGATCCGCGCGTGTGGCGCAACTATTCCACCGCAATTGGCGAGGCATTGTCCCACACGATGGCGGCGTTTTCACAGGTCGCCGATTGCGACCGGCATCTGATCGACCTGTCCGGCGACGGCATCTCGAACGAGGGCGCGCCGCCCGCCGGGCTGCACCCGGCCCTGCGCGCGGCGGGCATAACCGTGAATGCGCTGGCGATCGAAGCCAGCGAACCCGACCTGACCGCCTATTTCTTCGAGAACGTGATCACGGGCGAAGGCGCATTTGTGGTCACGGCCGCCGATTTCCGCGACTACCCCGCACGGATTCGCCGCAAGCTGATGCGCGAGGTCACGCGGGCCAGTGCCGGGTTGCGTCCCTAGCTGTGATCACACGCGGGGCGCTGTGATCACAAAAACCGGCTCCAATTGCGCAACCGCGCCAAAAAACCGCGCCTGCACCCGCTTCCTGCGGGTGACAGCGGCGTAAAATCCGGTAAAAACAGCAGGGAAGCCAACCCGAAAGGATCAGCCATGGCCGATGTGAATCGAGGCAACCGCCCGCTGTCGCCTCACCTGTCCGTTTATCGCCCGCAGCTGACGTCGATCACGTCCATCCTGACACGGATCACGGGCAACGCGCTCATGCTTGCTGCGTTGCTGACCGTGTGGTGGTTCCTCGCCGCGTCCAGCTCGGCCGAATACTTCGCCGTGGTCGACGGTATCGTGACCAGCCTGCTGGGCGATCTGATCATGGCGCTGTCGCTCTGGGCACTGTGGTATCACCTGCTGGCGGGCATCCGGCATCTGATCTTTGACAATGCGATGGGGCTGGATGTTCCCACCGCCGAGAAACTGGGCTGGGCCTGCATCGGGGGATCGGTGCTGCTGACCCTGATCACGCTCGTCATCATCTGAGGAGGCCGGAGATGCGTTATCTGACCGACCGCAAGCGCGCAATCGGGCTCGGGGCCGCGAAAACCGGCACCGCTCATTTCTGGGAAATGAAGCTCTCGGCCGCTGCCCTGCTGATCCTGGTTCCGCTGTTCGTGTTCACATTCGGCCCGATGCTGGGCGCGCCGCACGCCGAGGTCGTCGCCTATTTCGCGCGGCCGTTCCCGGCAATTGTCGCGGCGCTGACGATCATCGTCGGCTTCAAGCATTTCCGCGACGGCGCGCAGGTGATGATCGAGGATTACGTGCACGGGCTGGCGCAGAAGGTGCTGATCATCCTGCTGGTCTGCCTGTGCTACGGCGCGGCCGCCACCGGCGTTTTCGCCATCGCGCGTCTCGCGCTTTAGGATCGGAGCTTTAGGACAATGGCTGCTTACGAATACGAGATCCACGA
>CAYGNB010000513.1:0-2098 GCA_964351135.1 uncultured Rhodobacterales bacterium
TGGACCGGCTGGAGGCGGTTCTGGCCGAATGACCCATGTCGGCATCGCGTCGGCATGACGTCGGCAAAACGTCGGCGCGGGTTGCGCGCACGAGCTGCCCATGGAGAGCCGAGAAATCATGCCTGCGACGAAGGGATCGGCGCCTTGGCGGTGCCATTGCGTGACGAGCGCGGCACGCGGAGGCTAGCCAGCAACTGCGGCCCGCGACAAGCGGGGCACCTTGAAACGGGCAAAGCGGACCGACGGGCCTGGGCTGTGCCCGTCGATCCGCGGGATGTGTCTTTCCGGGGTCGTGCGGTCAGCCGGACCGGTGTTCAGTCAACCCTGACGTAGACGTAGACCGAGACGTTGCGCGGGCGTGTCTCGCTTGTGCCTTCGTTTGGGGCGGTCGACACGTCCGGGTACTCTTGATCTGCACTGGTCTTGACATGAGTGTTGTTGGGGATGTTGCCCAGGCGGGTGGGGATCGGGTGAGTGTGCGGCCCGACAGTGTCCATCTGGAGGCTTCCGGCCTCGAACTCGTTGCCGGAGGCGTCCCGGCTGTCAGGGTTTCCGAGGTCGCCCGAGATGGCGCCGACATCCGCGGAGAATGCATTCAGCCCGCGCAGGAAGCGGCCCCGCAGATCCGGCAGATGCAAGGCGCCGCCGCTGCCGACCAGTTGGTAGTATTTCGTCTTTGCGTCGACTTCGCGCCCGTCACAAGGCAGCCAGTCGCGATGCTGCGAGCCTACGGCCCGTTTGAATGCCTCCCATGGGAGCATCGAGGTGATGATCGTCCCTACTGGAATGTTGGCCATGGTGTCCTCCTTCTGAAATGGACCAATCGTGAGAATGCGCTTGTTCAAGCAAAAGGGATGCGGTGAGTGACCGGGGACCGCTCCGCCGCGGTTCGGGTGGGGAATGCCAACCTTGCGGACCCCTCGAAACCGAACGGCTGGGTTCCCCGGTGCCGGATATCTACTTGGGTTGGCAGAAGTCCGGGATCTCGCCTTCGGGCCACTGGGCGACCTGGCAGATCTTTGGAAGGCTTACAGTCGCCCAGGTGTCGTTGATCGGGATGACGACGAACCCCTTGGAACCTCCGGCGGTGGCGCCTGTTCCGTTCGACAGTCTTTCACCGAGGATCATCGGCGAGGGCCCGGGCTGGCCGAGGCCAAAGGCTTTGGGAAGACAAGCCGTCTGCACGGGGTTCTGTGAGCAGTCGCAGAACTGGACCATGCCGGCCCCGCACATCGCCTCTGCGATCGTTTCGGAGTCGGGGCTGACGAGTGTCTTGTAGGCCTCGCATCCCTTTTGGGAATAATCGGGGCAGCCCGGTTCGCAGATCGAGTCCATCTTGGCGCACATCATCTTTGCCGCGAAGTGTTCGCAGATCTCCGGAGAGGTCGCGCAATTCCCGAGAACACTGGCGAAGGCACGCTCCAGGCTGAGGGGTTCGGCCTGTGTTGTGCCGAGAGAGGTGAGCAGGCCGAACAGAAATGCGGTGCAAATGGAAAAAGTCCTCATGGTAAACTCCTGCATCAAAATACAGCCATGAGGCTATCCAACACGGGCGCGTCGAGTCAATCCTGGGATGTTCAGGGGTCATGCATGCCGCCTGGAGTAGAGACTCCGGGGCTGTTTCCTGCGCAATGCCGAACGCTGATGACGCGATCCGCAGGCTGAGCGGAGAAACCCCGCCCGGAACAGCCGCTTTAGGCGGCCCGGGCAGCGGATGGCCGCCCGGACGGCCAGCCGCTTTGGTGACGTTTGCACGCGGATTGAGGTCGTCCGGACCTGGCTGGGATAAAGTGAAGACCTCAGTCGTCGGCAGCGGCTGCCCGCGGCCATCCGCAGCCCTCTGGTGGGGAGATGGCCCAGCATGGCTTGAGCGGAGAAACCTCGCCCGGAACAGCCGCGAAGCGGCCCGGGCAGCGGATGGCCGCCCCATAGGCCAGCCGCTTTGGGGACGTTTGCGCGGGGGTGGAGGTCGTCCGGACCTGGCTGGGATAAAGTGAGGACCTCGGGTGTCGGAGCGGCTGCCCGCGGCCATCCGCTGCCCTCTGGTGGGGGCGTGAGGCATGCACCGCCCAGGGAAGGACCAGAGCGGGGCGCGCTC
>CAYGNB010000514.1:0-2097 GCA_964351135.1 uncultured Rhodobacterales bacterium
CGGCAAGCCGGCGGACCACCTGCCAGGGATCATCGGAACAGATCAGGCTGCCGGCGCGGCCGGCGCCGATATAAACCGGAACCGTTCCGAAACGGTCCATCACCACGCATGTCCGGTTGTCACGTTCGATCACGGCCGCGAAGCAACCGTTGAGCAGGCCGGCCGTTTCGGACAGGCGGCCGTCCCGCGTCGCCAGAAACTGCCCGATTTCACCGTCGAGATACGCGGTGCCATCCGGTCCGGTTGCGTACCCGCGGGCCCAGGTTTTGCCCCGGCCGTTTGGGGCCGGTTGCAGGGGGGGCGTTCCGGCCCAGATGGTCGGTGCGATCATGATGCTGCTGCAAATCCGGGCCGGCTGCGATCGCCCAGCTTTTCAATATGCGCAAAGATACGGTCCATCTGGTCGGTGGCCTGGTCACGGACCGCCGGCAGGTGCCGTGACAGGGTTTCCGCCGCTTCTGCGCGGGTTTCCCAGGCATGCCAGATATCCCTGACGCAATGGTTCGGATCGGTAGTGCGCGGGTCGGTGACGTTGTCGCCCAGCCCGCAGCTTTCGAACACGCCGAGCGTCTTTTTGCTATAGGCGATGGCCGAGGTCGGAACGCCGGAGGAAAGCCCGGCGATCGTCGAATGCATCCGGGTGCCGCAAAAGAAATCGAGCTGTGAGATCACACCCTTCAGTTCCATTGCGTCATACGTGCCTTCCAGAACGCATAGGCGATCACCTGCACCGGCGGCACTGATCGCGGCGCGGCAGGCATCCGGATCGGATTCCTCATGCCCGGACCGTGCGAGCACATGGGGCACGAGGATCACGTTGGCATCCGTTTCGTCGAGAAACCGGCGCAGCAGGCCCGCGATGATGTCGCGATAGTCGCCTTTGAATCCGAACTGGCGCGATCCTTCGGCGCCTTGGTTGTAGATCAGACCGCTGACGTTGAGGCCGACCACCGGGCGCTTCCGCTCCGGCGCGATCCAGTCCGCGACCGGACCGGGCAGGGTATCGGGCAGATAGCGCGGCAGGGCAAAGGCGACATCCACGCCGGACCGATGGCGGGTTTCGTCGAATTCGCCGCCCAGAAGATCGCGCAGCGTTTCGAAGCTGCGTTCGTCGCGGGCCCAGGTCATGGCCGCGCCTCGCACGATGCTGCGGGCGATGCCCTGGGTCTCCGGGGTGGAGAATGGCCCGTAGGTCTGCGGCAGCAGAAAAAGCGGCCTGCCGAGATCGAGAACGAGCCGCTTGGTCAGGGTCATGGAGCGGAAGCGTTTCAGCCCGTAGAGATCGGCGAAACTGTCGCCGCCACTGATATCGAAAACCGCGTCGGCCCCGGTGATCGCGCGGACGCCCGGGTTCCCCAACCCGCCCAGCATCGCGCTCAGGCGCATGTTCAGCAGGCTGTCGCGGCGATAGTAGCGCCGCGACAGGTTGGCGCCGCAGCGGGTGAAACGGAAAGACGCGTCGCCGAATCTGAGCTCGTCTTCGCGGGGGCCGCCGCCATAGTCGAACACGGTCACTTCTGCGTCCGCGTGGCGTTCGTAGATGCCGTTCATCACCGACAGGAACAGGGCCGACACGCCGCGATTTGCCGTATCGGGAGATGCTCCGAACAGGCACAGCCTGATCGGATCGTCCGGGCTCCGGGGGGATTGGCGCTGCATGGGCAATGTCTCCGCGATAATGGTGCTCGGGAAGGCCGTTAAATCATTTGTCGAATGCAGCAACCATAGTGACACCGTGCGGGGTCATTGGAAAGTCTTGTGCGGTGAATGGTAAACCGGTTTTTCGTCCATCAGCAAACAGGGTGGCGATCCGGTTGTTCATGTTCTAACAATCGGAGCATTCGATGCCCTCACGTTCCGCGGGCGCAAGGTTTTAACGAATTTGACCGGATTGCCGGCTATAATGGGCTTTGCCTCGGCCGGTCCGGGATTTTGGAGCAAGGAATGGCCGTTACCGTTTCCGTGATATTGCCGACATTCAACCGCGCCAGCAGTCTGAAAGAGGCTGCTCGGAGCGTATTGAGCCAGTCCTGGCGCGATCTCGAGCTGATTATCGTCGACGATGCCTCCAGCGAGGATATCGGCAAAGTGGTCGAG
>CAYGNB010000515.1:0-2095 GCA_964351135.1 uncultured Rhodobacterales bacterium
CGCGCCCTGGCCGAACTGGCGCGGCAGGATGTGCCGGACGAGGTCGCGCTGGCCTATGGCCGCAATCTCACCTTCGGCCGCGATTACATCATTCCAACGCCGTTCGACCCCCGGCTGATCCACGTGGTCCCGCCGGCGGTGGCCAGGGCCGGGATGGATACCGGCGCCGCGCGGCGCCCGATCATCGACATGGATGCCTATGAGATTTCGCTGAAGTCGCGGATGGATCCGACCGCCAGCATTCTGCGCGGGATGAACGCGCGGGCGCGCAAGGCGCAGGCGCGGATGATCTTTGCCGAGGGTGACGACCCGCGCGTTCTGCGTGCCGCGGTGATGTATCAGCGCAACGGCATGGGCAAGGCGCTGGTGGTGGGCCGTCAGGACGATGTCCGCGCCAAGCTGGAAGCCAGCGGTTTGGCAGAAGCGGTGCGCGAGCTTGAAATAGTTAATGCTGCGAATACCCAACACCTTGATACATATAAGGAATTCTTGTATCGGCGATTGCAGCGCAAAGGGTTCGACACACAGGATGTTCATCGGCTGGCCGCCCGTGACCGGCATGTTTTCTCGGCGTTGATGCTGGCGCATGGCCATGGCGATGGCATGGTTACCGGTGCGACCCGGAAATCCGCGCATGTGCTGGAACGGATCGGCCATGTCTTTGATGCCGACGCCGCACATGGCGCGGTCGGTGTCACGGCAGTCCTGCAGCGCGGCCGGATCGTGCTGATTGCAGACACGCTGGTGCATGAATGGCCCGATGCCGAGGATCTTGCGAACATCGCCGAACGCGCAGCGGGTGTCGCGCGGCACATGGGGCTCGAGCCGCGCGTGGCCTTTGTCAGTTTCTCGACTTTCGGTTACCCGGTTTCCGAACGAGCCGAAAAAATGCACCGCGCGCCCGAGGTACTGTCGCGGCGTGGCGTCGATTTCGAATTCGAAGGCGAGATGACGGTGGATGTGGCGATGAACGTTCAGGCCCAGGCAGCCTATCCGTTTTCGCGGCTGACCGGACCGGCCAACATCCTCGTGGTGCCCGCGCGGCATTCCGCCAGCATTTCGGTCAAGCTCATGCAGGAAATGGGCGGCGCCACGGTGATCGGCCCGATCCTGACCGGGGTGGATCGGCCGATTCAGATCTGTTCGGCGGTCTCTACGGCCAACGATATTCTGAACATGGCGGTGCTGGCGTCCTGCGAAATAAAGTGATGCGAAAGGCCATGAGCCCTGCAATAGAGTCATGGCGGATTTCGAGAATTGGCTGATGTGATGCCGCGCGGAACGGCCTAGATGGTGCGTGAAACGCCACCTAGGGCGTTATTGCAAAGGCAGAATCATGAGTATCCAGACACAGAACTATCCCACCCAGCGGGAAATCCAGGCATGTATTGACGAGGCTCGCGAGCGGCGTGCCGAGTATATGCGTGAATTGTTGCGTTCGGTTTTCCGCCAATCTGCGCGGTCGATCGACAAGGCAATGCCGCGCCGATTTTCACGGGCCTGAAAGCAACCGTTTTCGGCGTTGCATGATTGCTGACGCCGGCGGAGACGATTGATATAGCGGCGCCTCAGGCGCCGCTAATCTTTTGAAGAGTGTGTTCGCAGCGCTGACCGTCGAAAAAGACGCTCAGAACGTCGGCAAAAACCGGCGGCGCATCCGGGACCGCGGCAAACAACGTCATCGAAGATCGCAGTTTCATCGCGTCGGTCCTGCCCAGGATGGTTTCTGCATCCGCGCTGCGATGGGACAGCAGCAGCTCGCTCACCTCGATCAGCCGTGCCCGCAATTCGGGATGCGCCAGATAGGCGCGCGCCTCGGCCAGATCGTGCAACCCATAGAGCTGGGACATGTGCGACTGGCCGAGCGACGCAAGCTGCGGGAACACGAACCACATCCAGTGGCTTTGTTTGCGCCCCGCGGCCAGTTCCGAAATCACCTGGTCCCAGACCGCGTTCTGGGCGTCCAGGAACAGGTCGGGATCGGTTTCGTCGATCACTTTACCCGCCGGTCCCGCATCGCCAGCAGCCGCAACCGCAGCGCGTTCAGCTTGATGAACCCGGCGGCGTCCTTCTGGTCATAGGCGCCGGCGTCGTC
>CAYGNB010000516.1:0-2092 GCA_964351135.1 uncultured Rhodobacterales bacterium
GGCGTCACGCCGGTTTTGCCGCCTGCCCGTCGCGGGCCGGCAACAGGTGTGGCGGTGGCAGGTGGGCCTGTTTCAGACGACTGCGGCCATCCGGGCCGCGTAGTCGCGGCAGATCGCATCGAGCCGGAACCGGTTGAACCCACCGGTTCCTTGAAGCCGCGCGATGTTGTTTTTCAGGCGATCTGTATTGGCCAGAAGCGACTCGATCCCGGCGGCGATACTGTCGACCGAGGTCGGGTCGCAGCGGATGCCGACATCTTCGTTATCGAAGAAACCGTCTATGCCACGGTCCTGCGAATAGAGGATGGGGGTGCCCGCGAACAGGGATTCGAGATAGACCATCCCGAAGGTTTCCCGCAGCGTCGGGAGCACGAAACCGGTGTAGCCGTTGAGGGTTTCGGCCATCTGCTCGTGCGGGATGGCGCCCCGCAGATGCACTTGGCCGTCCAGGCTGTATCGGCGGATCTCCCGCCCGAGTTCTGCGGTTTCCCGCTCGGGCCCGCCGCCGATGATGTCGAGCGTCACCGGTTGGCCGCCGTCGCGCAGCCGGGCCAGGGCGCGCAGCAGCCTGGGCATGCCCTTCAAGCGCCACCCCGCGAGGTGAAAGGCGGTTACAAGGCGTGTTTCGGTCGGGCGTGGCGGGATCATGCTGTCGATGCTGGTTGCTGTCGGCAGCAGGCTGCGTCGGTTGCCGCTGAGCGACAGTTTCCGCGTGGCGTAACGGTCGATCCAGGGCGTGACGGGAAACAGCCAGCTGGCTTGCCCGGCGACCTGGCGCCAGTGCCGGCGCATCCCCGGCTTCATCCGGATGTATCGCTGATCGGTGTTGCCGCGGATCGTGCAGACATAGGGACAGCCCAGCTCGTGCGCCACCCGCTGCGCCACCAGCCCCTCGATCGTGAGCTTGTGGGCATGGATCGCGTCGATTGGTTCCCGCCGGGTTTGCACATCCTGCACGATCCACCGGCTGACCGGCGCAAGAAACTGTTCGAGCAGAATGCCGTAGGACGGCGCCCGGTAGACCAGCGTGGTAACGCCGTTGTCTTCGGCAAGGGCATGAATACCCCCAACGCCGTTTTCCCGATTGAGTGAGTAAACCCGATGCTCGAACTCCGGCACACCGCCCAGCAGATTGTGCACGGCCTTTGTCTTGCGGGTGGAATAGGCGTCCGGAAAATCCGCCGAGATGTGAAGCAGCCGGGTCATGGTTTCATACAGGTTCCGTCATTCCGAGAGGGCCGGTTTCACGTATATCCTTTCAGCCAGCCTGCGCGGTCTCTCCACACTTCTTTCCACGTGGTTGCTTTCTGCTGAATGTTTGGGTTCCGGCGAAATATCCCGACAACAGTATATCCGCCCATGCGCACTAGAACGAGCAGCCGGAACAGCATCCGGCACAGCCACAGCCCGGCCGCGCTCCAGTGTTTCTCTGCAAATGTGATCTTGGCCCGGATCAACCGACCCATCTTGGCGGCCCGAACGGTTTCGGACAGACCGCCATAGTGAATGATTTCGGCTTCCGGGGTGATCATCGGGCGGGCGCCGCGTTGCTGGGCGCGGGCGCATAGGTCGGCCTCTTCGCCATACATGTAGAAGGTCGGATCGAAACCGCCTAACTCTTCCCAATCCTGGCGGGAGATCATCAGAAAACACCCGGTGACCGTGTCGACCGGTCGGACGCTGTCACGTTGCCAGCCCCCGTAGCCATCGTAGTTGAGTAGCCAGCTGTTTGGAGCAAGCCGGTTCAGCCCGGCCATCCAGCAGAACAGCCCCCAGAGCGACATGCCCCGCCAGCAGGAGGTGGGGTTGAGCGAGTGGTCGGGAAACAGGGTCCGACCACCCCAGATGCCCGCCTCGGGCGTACGCTCCGCGAATTGGACCAGTGTGTCGACCGCGCCGTTCAGGATGACCGTATCGGGGTTCAACAGCAGTAAAAATTCACCACGGGCGCGGGTTGCGGCGAGATTGTTGGCTTGTCCGAACCCAAGGTTTTCCCGTGATGCGACAAGATCCAGGTCGGGGAATTCGGCGCGGATGGCCTCGGCGGACCCGTCATCGGAGGCATTGTCGACGACGATAATCTCGAACCCGG
>CAYGNB010000517.1:0-2091 GCA_964351135.1 uncultured Rhodobacterales bacterium
GCGTGTCCTGACCTGTCAGCAGCATCAGCAGGCTGGTCTTGCCCGCCCCGCTCGGCCCTGAAAGTGCCAGCTTCGTACCCTCGGGTATGTCCATGCTGACCGGTCCGGAGAGTGGCTTTTGCTCGCGGCCCCAGCTCAGCCGGTCCAGCCGCAGCGAATACCCCGCCGGTTCGGTGACGGGGATCGCGGCAGGACCTGCGCCCGCCATCAGCGCATCCAGTCGTCCCAGCGCCACTTTGGCGCGTGCCTGCGCGTGCCATAGCCCCAGCAGCGACTGCATCGGGCCGATCATGAATCCCATATAGGCGATAAAGGCGATCAGCGATCCCAGCGGCCAGTCGCCCCGGATGACCATGATGCCGCCGGCCACGAAGATGCAGGCGCGCATCAGCGCCGACAGAATCTGTGGCACGGCGCGGGTGAATTCGCCCCAGCGCTGCTGTATCATCAAACGGCGGTTCAGCCGGTTCTGGTCGGTCAGGCTGCGCGCGCGCGCCCACCCGGTGCCATCGGCGATCTGCAGGGCGGGCAGGGCATGCAGCGATTCCGACAACCCGGCGGTCAGTCGTCCGCGTGCGCTGCGTGCCGTGCCCGCCAGCCGTTCGGTGCGCGGGCGCGCCCAGATCAGGAACAGCAATTCCACCGGGGCGAGGACGGCAGCCACCAGCCCCAGTTTCCAGTTCAGCACCATCAGCATGGCAGTGCCGCCGATCAGCCGCACCACCGAGGACAACCCGCCGAGCAATGCGTTGAAGGCAAATTGCTGCACTTCGCCCGCGTCGCCGTCGATCCGCGCCAGCAATTCACCCGCTCGCTGTCCGGCAAACCAGCGCTGCGGCTTGGTGATCAGCGCGTCGAGCAGCGCGCGTCGCAGGTCGGCCAGCATCCGGACCGAGGCCCGCATGTGCAGGATGTTGTTGACCGCGCCGAGCCCCACCGCCGCCAGCCCCACGGCAAACAGCATGGCCGACCATCCGACCAGCGCCGCGGTATCGCCGGCCATCAGGCCTCGGTCGATCACCAGTTTGCTGAGATAGGGCGGAATCAGACCCAGCCCGGCCGCGACGAAGCCCAGCAGCAGAAGAAGGATCAGCTGGCGCCGATAGGGCCTCAGTACAGGCGCCAGCCATGTCGCCGGGGCGTTGCCGAACAGCGCCGTCGCCACACGGGTGAACAGATGCGCAAACGGTCGGGGCACCGACGGGTGCCCCGACCTGCGCTGGCCGGTATCGGCCAGACCGGTCATCCCTGCGGTACGACCTGCAGGGTCGACACCGACATGTCACCGCCCGAGGGCATACGGATTTCGCCGATACGCTCGAGCGTTTCAGTGTCATAGATGCCGATATCGTCGTTGGTTCCGCCGACATAGACCTCTTTGCCATCGCTCGAGATGTTGATGACATAGTAGGTGTGCGGCAGGTCCACCCGTTTGACCAGTTCCTGCGTTTCCAGATCGTGCTTGGACAGCTGGGTGTAGACCCCATAGAGATGTTTGGGATCGTGCGGCGTGCGGACGGCCGAGAACATCAGCACCTCGAAGGACGCGAAATCGGCGATTTCGGTTTCGCCGGTGGTCAGGTTCACCGACTCGTAGCCCCAGACGAAATCCGCCATTTCCTGCTGCGTTTCATCGGTGAACTTGGCGGCGGTATACATCAGCAGAAACTCGTCGTTCTGCGATCCGGTGGGCCAGAAGGCGAGCACATCCGGGGGGCTGTAGGTCGGCCGGTCCCAACTGGCATTGGGGATTGCGGTTTCGGTCTCGCCGCTGGCGGGATCGACACGGAAGATGTCGTGCCCGGCGATATAGACCTGGCCGTTGCGGTCCGTCGCCATCAATGTCGACCGGCGCGGGGCGGGGTGCAGCGCCACGGGTTCGGCCTCCAGCCCGGCCGCGGTGTCATAGACGGCGAACTCGGCCGGCAGCACCTCGTAGCGGTCGGTAAGCAGCCGGACAGGGTTGCGCACCGTGTAAAGCTGGCTGCCGTCCTTGGACACGGTCAGCGAGGCGATCGACCGGCGGATCACGTCGTCTGACGATTGCGCCGCGTGAAAGACGGTGTCGCAGGTTTCGATGTTTATGCCGAT
>CAYGNB010000518.1:0-2090 GCA_964351135.1 uncultured Rhodobacterales bacterium
CTGACCGAACCGGATGCGGGCAGCGACCCGGCCGGAATGAAGACCCGCGCCGAAAAGACCGATGGCGGCTATCGGATCACCGGGACCAAGATGTGGATTTCGAACGCGCCGATTGCGGACGTGTTTGTGGTCTGGGCGAAATCCGATGCCCATGAAGGGCGTATCCGGGGCTTTGTGCTCGACAAGGGGCTGAAGGGCCTGAGCGCCCCCAAGATCGAGAACAAGGCGTCGCTGCGCGCCTCGATCACCGGTGAAATCGTGCTGGACGGTGTCGAGGTCGGCGAGGACGCCTTGCTGCCCCACGTTCAGGGGCTGAAAGGCCCGTTCGGATGCCTGAACCGGGCGCGCTATGGCATCAGCTGGGGCGTGATCGGCGCCGCCGAATGCTGCTGGCACGCGGCGCGGCAATACGGGCTGGACCGGCAGCAGTTCAACCGCCCGCTGGCGCAGACGCAGCTGTTCCAGAAGAAACTGGCCGACATGCAGACCGAAATCGCGCTGGGGTTGCAGGCGTCCCTGCGGGTCGGGCGCCTGATGGACGAAGCCGCCGCCGCCCCCGAGATGATCTCGATCATCAAGCGCAACAACTGCGGCAAGGCGCTGGATATCGCGCGGATGGCGCGCGACATGCATGGCGGCAACGGCATCAGTCTCGAATTCCAGGTGATCCGCCACATGGTGAACCTGGAAACCGTGAATACCTACGAAGGCACCCACGATGTGCACGCGCTGATTCTGGGGCGGGCGCAGACCGGGTTGCAGGCGTTTTTCTGATACGGACAGCGGGATGCCGGGTCATTGGCCCGGCGTCCCGATACCGTTTCGGCACCTATCGGTTGTCGGTGGCAGCCGGTACGGAAAATCAGTGCGTGGCGCTGGCTCCAAATTCGCGCAAGCCACTTGCATCCCGTGAACGGGTTGGCTACATCGCCCCTCAGTGCCGCCTTAGCTCAGTTGGTTAGAGCGCTGGATTGTGGATCCAGAGGTCCCCTGTTCAAGCCAGGGAGGCGGTACCATCCCAATCAGTCACAATTCAGGAACCGGCGCTGGTAGGACGAGGCGCTGACGCAGAGCGTCGACCCCTGACGCGGGACGTGCCGGGTGTCGTTCTCTCTGACCGGGGGCGGCGGGGCTTCCTGCCGGCTGGGGCGTTGCGGCTGGCCAGAGCGCTGCTGCTGAACGTTGGCGGCGCGCGGCGACGCTGTCGGACGGGCCGCGTCACGCGTTGGGCAGCGCGTGTCGGGGCTAGCTTCGATGACCGCGAGCGCGGCCTGCAACGCATCCGCCGTCGGTTCGGCATCCAGGCTCAGGTCCACCCCGGCACGGCGGGCGAATTCGTCGAGCCCGCCCCGCGATCCGCGACCCAGGATGCCGTCGATGGCGCCGCTATAACAGTTCCGGTCGCGTAGCGCGGTTTGCAATGCGCGCGATGCTACATCCGGGTCGGCGGGCGGCTCGACGAGCACGGTCGGCGGCTGCGACGGCGGTTCGATGCCGCCCAACAGCGCCCGGCGGCGCTGCGCAAGGATATGGAGCGTATGATCTGACATATCGCGGTAGGCTTCCAGAAACGTATCCCACGCAGCGATGGTGTTTTCGATCTCGGCAGTGGCGAAATCGCGCAGGATGGCATCCTCGCGCGCGGGCGCGGGGATGGCGGGGATAACGGTCGGCCTTGCGCCGGGGCTGCTGGGGTTGATGACATATTGTCCGCCGCCCAGGGATGAATAGACAAAGGGTGCGGCCCCCGGCACCGATTTGCGCATTTCGTCGCGCACCGCGCCCAGCAACAACCGGACATCGGTGGGCGGGCCGCTCAGCGCCGCGAGAAAGGCGGTGGTAAAGGGGGAATTGTCTCCAGCGATGCCATCGGGCGTCACTTCGCCCGCGGCAGCGGCATAGGCGATCAGCGTATCCGCATCGGCTTCTTCGACGATGGCCAGCCCCCGGCCCACGTTGCGGCCCTGATTTTCGCGTTTCATTCGCCGTACGAACGGATTGTCCCGGCAGGCGTCGAGCATCACCATCTTCATCCGTGCGGCACCCGACACCTGAGCCAGCACGTCGTCCAGCTCGATCATTTCCAGCGG
>CAYGNB010000519.1:0-2087 GCA_964351135.1 uncultured Rhodobacterales bacterium
CGCAGTTCGAACATTCGATCGGCGTGACGGCGGATGGCTGCGAGATCTTTACCCGGTCACCCGCGGGCCGGTTCCACCCGACCTATTCGTCCTGATCCTGCACCTGCTGTCGCAGCAGCGCCAGCAGCAACGTTTCGCCCTGCCACGGCATTACGGCATCCTGCACAAACACCGGTGCGCGCAACGGACGCGGTTCCGGTACGGTCGTGGTTCGTTCATTCCGGGCAGTCGCCGGTAGCGCGGTGAGGGTCAGGAACATGACGGGACCATAGCGCATTTTAGGCGCCGACGGAATTCAAGTCGTGGTGTCCGTCCGCGACAGCAGCGTAACATGCGTATCGCCATAGCGCCGCCGGTCCTCCAGCGCGAAACCCTCAGGCGGTGCCATTTCGGTGCTTTCCTCCCAGACCACCAGCGCGCCGGGGGCGATCCAGCCTCCGTCCCGCGCCGCCACCAATGCCTTTTGCCCCAGCCCCCTGCCATAGGGCGGATCGAGAAACACCAGATCGAATGCCGCGCCCGGGCAGGCGCTCAGCCGGGTGGCGTCGCGACGGATCAATGTGGTATTGGCTGCGCTTTTCGTCAGTTCGACGTTGCGCCGGATCAACGCCGCCGCCGCACGCCCGTCATCGACGAACGTGACCTGCGCTGCCCCGCGCGACAACGCTTCGAGCCCCAGCGCGCCGGTACCCGCAAACAGGTCGAGCACCCGCGCGCCGTCGAGCACACCAAGATGGGACAGGACCGAAAACAGGCTTTCGCGAACCCGGTCGGTGGTCGGGCGCAGATGGGCCCCCGCGTCACCCTTGCCGACCGCGGCCAGCGCGCGGCCGCGGAAACGTCCCGCGATGATCCTCACGGTCGCAGCAGCGTCTTGAGGTCGGCGGATCCATCGGCAATCACGGCCGCGTCGGCGCTGCGCCCGGCCTCGATCAGACGTTTGCCGACCATATAGGCGCGCGGATCGTTCATCGCGTCCACCGCCAGCAGGTCGTCGCCGCGAAAATACCAGAAGGATACCGCGCCGCTCTCGCCCCGGCGGGTCACGATCCGGTCATAGCCGGTGTTCAGCCCGGCGATCTGCAGCTTCACATCGTACTGGTCGGACCAGAACCAAGGTTTCGGCACGTAAGCCACGCCAGCGCCCAGCATGTTGCCAGCCACGCATTCTGCCTGATCGATGGCATTGGGCACGCTTTCCAGCCGCAGCCGACCGCCCCGATATGGAAAGGAACAGCAATCGCCCGCCGCCCATATCGCCGGATCCGAAGTTCGGCCAAGCGCATCCACGGCGATACCGTTGTCGACATCCAGCCCCGCAGCCTGTGCCAGCGCGGTTGCGGGTTCGATACCGATACCGACCACCACGAAATCGGCCGGCAATTCGCTGCCGTCGCTCAGCACCGCACCTGTGACACGCCCGCCCTCTCCGGTGAGACGGTCCAGTCCCACACCTTCGCGGATATCGACGCCGTGACCACGATGCAGGGTACGGAAGAACTCGGACGTTTCCGGCGCGGCAACCCGTTGCAGGATACGGTCGGCCGCCTCGACCAGCACCACCTCGGCACCCAGCTTGGCCGCGACGGCCGCCGCTTCGAGCCCGATATAGCCGCCGCCCACGATCAGAGCGCGCGCGCCCTCGGTCACGTCGGGCGCCATTGCATCCACATCGGCCAGCGTCCGCACCACATGTACGCCCGCCAGATTGCCGCCGATGGATGCGGGCAACTGCCGCGGCACAGAGCCGGTCGTCAGTGCCAGCTGGTCGTAGGCGATGGTTTCGCCGCCCACGCTGACGGTTTTCGCCGCCCTGTCGATCGCATCGACCCGCTGCCCCAGGCGCAGCGCGATAGTCTCGTCGGCATAGAAGCTCTCGGGCCGCAGGAACAGCCGCTCCAGCGCCATCCCGCCCAGCAGATACCCCTTGGACAGCGGCGGACGCTGATAGGGTGGCACCGGCTCTTCGCCGATCAGCGTCAGGCGGCCGGCGAACCCGTCCTTGCGCAGCCTTGCCACCATCGACGCCCCAGCCTGCCCCGCCCCGATCACAACGATGTCATCCATGCCAAAGTACCTCTCTTTTT
>CAYGNB010000520.1:0-2084 GCA_964351135.1 uncultured Rhodobacterales bacterium
GCGCATGGCAAGCCGGTGCTGTTCCTGCATCCGAAGGATTTCAACGGCGCCCTCGTGGAACTGGAGCAGGTCTGATGGGCATCGCCTCTGCCATCGTCCTGTTCCTCGTGATCTGGTTCATGACCTTCCTCGTGGTGCTGCCGATCCGCATCCAGACCCAGGGCGAGGCGGGCAGCGTCGTGCCGGGCACCCATGCGGGATCGCCCGAGACGCATCATCTGAAAAGAAAGGCATGGATCGTCACCATCATTTCGGCGGTACTCTGGTCGATTATCGCCACGATCATTTTGACGGGCACGATCACGGTGCGCGACATCGACTTTTTCGACCGGATGAGCCCGGCAGGCAGCGAGGCCTCCTAAGCAGCCGGAATTCGTGCATTTTCTGCGCGCTGCGGGGAGGAAAAGCTTAAGGGAGCACCCTACAGTGGTATTTCCGTCGTCTCCTTGATCTCCTCCATCACGAAAGACGCCGACACATCGCCCATGGGCACCTGCGCGATCAGGCGCTGGTAAAGCCGGTCATAGCCCGTCATGTCCGCCACCCGCGCGCGGATCAGATAGTCGAGCTCGCCCGTCATCCGGTAGACCGCCTGGATCTCGGGCATGGCGCGCGTGGCCTTCGCGAATTGCGCCAGCCACCGGGCATCATGTGCCGCGGCCTTGATCTGCATGAAGACGCAGAGCCCCAATCCCAGCTTTTCCGGATCCAGAAGCGCCACGCGGGCGCGGATCACGCCGGCTGCCTCCAGCGCCTTGACGCGGCGCCAGCAGGCATTGCGCGACAGGCCCACCCGCTCGCCCAGGCGGTCGAGCGGCAGGTCGGCGGCGCGTTGCAGTTCTGTCAGGATTCTCCGATCAATATCATCAATATCGCTCATGAATTTGATAGTATTCGGGAGAATATCCCGAAATCAATGTGTATATCGCAACATTTGGGATAAACGCTACCATCGCCTGCGTTACAAACATGGCAACAGCACCAACAAGACCAGGAGCCCCGCCATGATCACCAAGACCTTCCTCGATCATCCGCGCAGCGTGAACGAGAGCTATCTCGAACACGCGGCCTTTGCCGGAAAGTTCAGCGTTAAGTTACTCACCGCCGGGTTTTGCGCGCTGGTCCACGCTGTCGTCCCTTGCCTGTTCGAGAAGACGGCCAGCCGGATGATCGCCGAGATGTACGCCAGGACCCACAATCGGGGGGCCTGAGCCCGCTCAGTGTGTCGCGGTTTTGGAAAAGAGGTTGATAACCGCGATGCCGGCGATGATCAGCCCCATCCCGATGACCGCCGCCATGTCGATCCCCTGCTTGAAGATCAGCCAGCCCAGAAAGGCCGTCAGGCAGATGCCCAGCCCGGACCAGACGGCATAGGTGATGCCGAGCGGCATGTAGCGCAGCACGATCATCATCAGGTAGAAGGCCGACCCGAACCCGGCGACCACGCCCACAGAGGGCCAGAAGCGGGTGAATTGCTGCGACGCCTGAAGCGAGGTCGTTCCCAGCCCCTCGCACAGGACGGCCAGCAGCAGGATGAGATAGACTTTCAGCATCGGGCACACCTCGTTCGGGCAGGGTCAGGCGCGCCCATATCGCCGGGACCGGGTGGCATGGTCAAGCCTTCGCGCTGATTGGGTCAGGACCAGTCGCAATGGGCGCCGCGCGCCAGCGCGTCCCGCGCACGATCCGGCCGGTATTCCCAGTGCCACGGTTCGGTCGGTTCGGTGCGCAGAAAGCCGAATCGCGGCGCGTTTCCCGCAAGCCACCCATAGACCGGACCGGTTTCGCCGCCGCCGACGGGGATGTCGATCGCGACACCGCTCTGGTGCGCAGAGAAGCCCGGACGATCGGCCTTGAAGAACCCCGGCACTCCGTCGACATATTGCGCGTGATAGAACGCCTGCTCGGGGTAGGAGCGGAAACCGCTGCTGAGGCAGAATTCCACGCCATCCGCCTGCGCCGCGGAGAGCATGGCGGTATAGGCCGAAGCGACGACAAGACCGATGCGCCGCGGCTTCTGCCGAACATTGACGATCTCGATCAGCGGCACCTGCCCGAGATAGGCCCCCGCGTGCCATGCCGCG
>CAYGNB010000521.1:0-2079 GCA_964351135.1 uncultured Rhodobacterales bacterium
CGCAGAAAGATCCCCGCCAGCCCGCGCATGTTCTCTTCGCCCAGTAGCCGGGTGATGACCGGGAACGCAGTCAGCATGGCCTCGATCAGCGACACCGCCACGTTGTTGCGGTAGACATCGAACCGGGCGCCGGCAGGGCGGTTTGCGGCATCGCGCAATCCGTCCGGCGTCGGGCGTTCGGCATCCAGCAGCGCGGCGGCAAAGGTGTCTTGCGTGACGGTCATGCCGCGACCTTGTGCAGGGCGGCCGCGGCGCGCGCGGCCTCGGCTTCGAGCACCGGCCAGTCGGGAACATCCGTGTCCCATTCGATCAGAATCGGCCGTGGGCCGGATCGACCGAGCGTATGGTCGAGCAGCGCCCAGACCGGATCCGCGACCTCGCGCCCGTGGCTGTCGATCAGCAGCGGTGCGCCATGATCGTCGGATTGTTCGTCATGGCCGCCCAGATGCATCTCGCCGACGAGATCGAGTGGAAAGGCATCGATATAAGCTTGCGGGGTGAAATCGAGATTGGTGGCCGAGATGAAAACGTTGTTCACATCCAGCAGCAGACCGCACCCGGTGCGCCGCGCCACTTCGGCCAGAAAGTCGGTTTCGGACCATGTGCTTTCGGCAAAGGCCAGATAGCTGGAGGGGTTTTCCAGCAGCATCCGGCGGCCCACGACATCCTGAACCCGGTCGATATGATCCGCGACCCGGTTCAGCGTGGCGCGCGTATAGGGCAGGGGCAGCAGATCGTTCAGGAAATGGCTGTCATGGGTGGACCAGGCCAGATGTTCCGAGAAACTTGCCGGTTGCAGCCAGCCCACCAGATGTTTCAGGCGGGCGAGGTGATCGGTATCCAGCGGCCCTTCGCCGCCGATGGACAGGCCGACGCCATGCACCGAGATCGGGAACCGTTCGGCTAACGCCCGAAGCTGTGCGAGCGGACGACCGCCGTCCCCCATGTAGTTTTCGGCATGAACTTCTAGCCAGCCGACCGCGCCGGAGTCGGCCATGATCTGCGCATGGTGTTGCGGTTTATAGCCGACGCCGGGGGTATCGGGCAGGCGGTCACGTTTTTCGGCCGCGTCCAGCATGGCGGAAACTTTCTCGTCCGGGATTCAATCGGGATTCGTCGGGCGGGCCAGTGGCCCGTCCCGCTCAACTCGGGTGTGCTGGCCGGATCAGGCCGGCAAGTCGCGCTCCAGCGCGTCGAGCGACCCCTTGCGCTCGCTACCGTCAGCCATCGCCGGCAGGTCAATCTCGAGGCATGTTCCTGCATCGACCAGCTTCCAGGCATTACCCTGGTAGTCGACGGTCGACGTGCCCGCGCAGGTGGTGCCGGGACCGGCGGCGCAGTCGTTCTGGCCAGCCAGCGACACGCCGTAGCATTTTTCCTTGGATTGGGCCGAGGCGGTGGTGGCCTGGCTGGCGAGTGCGGCTGCAACGGCGCTGGCGACGGCCAGGGTCTTTGCGGTGTTCGACATTTTCGGTTTTCCCTCTGGTTGATCGTCACTTGTCAATATCTGCAGACTAGACCGGCTGGACCGCGCGCTGAATTCACGACCCCGTGTCTCACGTCCGTATCAGCAGGCGTGACACAGGTTTCAAACGCTGCGTCTTGAAAAACAATGGAAAATACCGGCCTGAAACAAAACGGCCCCCGTTTGGAGGCCGTTTGCAGTGAATATCGCGGGAAATGTTACAGCAGGTCGGGCGCCGTAGCCTCGCGGCCGAGCGCGATTGTTACATCGGCCAGCGTCTCGACCTGCGTGCGCTTTTCGCCGAGCCGGCGCAGCGTCACGGTACGTTCCTCCACCTCGCGCGCGCCGACGGCCAGGATCACCGGCACCTTGCCGACGGAATGTTCGCGAACCTTGAAGTTGATCTTCTCGTTCCGCATGTCCGCCTCGGCGCGTACTCCGGCCTTCTGCAGCTCGGCCACGACTTCGGCCACGTAGTCGTCGGCTTCGGAGGTGATCGACGCGACGACCACCTGACGCGGCGCCAGCCAGAAGGGCAGCTTGCCTTCCCAGTTCTCGATCAGGATCCCGATGAACCGTTCGAACGAGCCAAGGCAGGCCCGGTGCAGCATGTA
>CAYGNB010000522.1:0-2067 GCA_964351135.1 uncultured Rhodobacterales bacterium
TCTCTGCTGCTTGGATACCCATTTATCCGACCTCTTTCATTGCATTCTGGAGGGAATTGAGCTTGGAGCGGATCGAGGTGTCGATCATCTTCGAGCCCACCTTGACGACAAGACCGCCGACGAGGCTTTCGTCGACGGTCGCATTGATATTGACGGTCTTGCCCACATTCGCGGTCAGAACCTTGGCCAGCTTTTCCGACTGCGCCTTGGTCAGGGCCTTCGCGGAGGCCACTTCGGCGGTCACTTCGTCACGGGCCTCGGCCAGCTTGGCGCGCAGGGCGGCGATCAGCTGCGGCACGACGAACAGGCGGCGTTTCTCGGCCATCAGCGCCAGCGCGTTCTGCAGCACCGGGGCCAGCTCCATCTTGGACGCAATCGCGGTGATCGCGGCGCGCTGATCCGACCGCGCCACCAGCGGCGACGCGATCAGCGACCGCAGGTCGGCGCTGTCGTCCAGCGCGGCGGCCAGGTCGTTGATTCCGGTTTCCAGCCCATCGAGGCCTTTGCTTTCCTGCGCGATCTCGAAGATCGCCGTGGCATACCGCGCGGCAATCCCCGCGGAAATCGAAGCTGGTTCGGACACGTCCACCCTTTCGACATTGGGCCCGGTTTGCGGCCCCCACCGCGGCCTCCGGGGCGTGAAGAAACCCCGCCATGGCTGGCAGGGATCAAAAATCAGCGTCGATGTAGCAGAGCGTTCACGGTCTCGCAACAGGCTATGGGAAAACCCCCTTGAAAGGGATATTTCATGTTTTCAAAGCCTTACGCCAACTGCGACCCTTTGCGCGTCGCCCCGTGCAAAAAAAACGTCGCAGAAATGTCAGATTGTCCGAATCCCGGCCCCTCCGGGACGCTTTTGCCCGCGCAATCAGACCGGTTCGGCCAGCCCCGCGGGCGCCCGCACCGGACGCGTTTCGCGCTCCTTTACGACCCGCCCGCCCCGCGGCTGCACGCGCTTGGCCGCCTCGACCAGCACCACCCCACCGGCCAGCACGGTGGGCATGCGCCGCCCGACACGCTCAAAGAGCGGACCGGCCCGCAGCCAGAACCGCCGCGACGACGGTGGCTGGTACAGGGCCGACCCGTGACCTTCGGGAAAGAAATCGTGCCGCCGCAGCTGCGCCTCGAGTTGGCCCGCCGTATAGGGCTGGCCGTAACCAAAGGGCGTGGCATCGCTGCGCGACCACAACCCGGCCCGGTTCGGCACGATGAACAGCGCCCGCCCGCCCGGCCCCAGCGCGCGCCAGCATTCCTGAAGCAACCGCGACGGGCGTTCCGACGTTTCCAGCCCGTGCATCACCAACAGGCGATCCACATGCCCGGTTTCCACCGGCCACATCGTTTCCTCGGTCAGCACCGAAACATTGGGCATCCCGGCGGGCCAGGGCATCACCCCCTGCGGCCCCGGCATCAGCGCGATCACCCGGCGCGCATCGGCCAGATAAGGGCGCAGCAGCGGCACCGCGAAACCAAACCCCGCCACCGTCTGCCCCTTGCTTTCGGCTTCGGGCCAGAATCCGAGCACCCGTGCACGGATCGCCGCCTGCGCCGCCCGGCCCAGCGTGCTGCGATAGTAGAAGTTGCGCAGGTCCTGCACGTCGAGATGCATTGCGGTTGTCCGGTCGATCGGCCAATCTGGCCCCGAGTTTTCCGCAGTCTAGCACCCAAAGGACGAATGGCCATGCCCCTTGAGATCGTCACCATCCCCTGCCTTGCAGATAACTATGCCTTTCTCGCGCATGACGACGCCAGCGGGGAAACGGCGGTGGTCGACGTGCCCGAGGCCGCACCGATCCTCGATGCCCTAGCCGAACGGGGCTGGACCGCAACACAGGTGCTGCTGACCCATCACCACTACGATCACATCGACGGGCTGGCCGACCTGCTGGCGGTTCATGACGCCAAGGTTACCGGCGCCGCGGTCGATGCGCACCGGCTGCCGCCGCTGGATCATGCGGTGGCCGAAGGCGACCGGGTGCAGATCGGTGACGAGACCGGCACCGTGATCGACGTGTCCGGCCACACCGTCGGCCACATCGCGTTCCATTTCCCCGACAGCGCCGTGGT
>CAYGNB010000523.1:0-2059 GCA_964351135.1 uncultured Rhodobacterales bacterium
TACGGGTCCTGCCCGCTGACCGTCGAGCGCGGCAAGATCGTGCTGGCCGAGTTCGGCTATGGCGGCGTGCTGAAGCCGTCCTTCCCGTCCTGGCTGGTGAACGGGACCAGACCGACCCGCGCGGCCTGGTTCCTGAAGGAGAAGATGCTGCCGCCGATCTATTGGCAGGCGATGCTGAAGGGCAAGGAATGGCTGGCCAGACCGGAGCCGCTAAAGGTCGCGCCGGAGCAGGGAAGCCCGCCCGCCTGAGACGGCCCGGCACGGCCTGATACGACCTGACGCGCAGGTCCCGCCGGACCACCGGCACAGTCACGATCCGCGGGCATGACCCGCGGGCACATCCCGCGGGCCGGACCCTCGGCCCGCCAGTCCCTGATACGTGGATACAGACGATGCTCGACCGGATCAGCCGCATGGTGCCAGCCCTCGAATGGGGGCGCAGCTATTCGCGGGAGACCTTTTCCAACGACATGATCGCCGCCGTGATCGTGACGATCATGCTGATCCCGCAATCGCTGGCCTATGCGCTGCTGGCGGGGCTGCCGCCCGAGGCGGGGATCTACGCCTCGATCGCGCCGATCATCCTCTACGCAATCTTCGGCACCAGCCGCGCGCTGGCGGTCGGGCCGGTGGCGGTGGTGTCGCTGCTGACGGCCTCGGCGGTCGGGCAGGTGGCCGAGAGCGGCACCGCCGGCTATGCGGTCGCGGCGCTGACGCTGGCCTTTCTGTCGGGCGCGTTCCTGCTGGCGATGGGGCTGTTCCGGCTGGGCTTCCTGGCCAATTTCCTCAGCCACCCGGTGATCGCCGGGTTCATCACCGCCTCGGGGATCCTGATCGCCACCAGCCAGCTCAAGCATATCCTGGGCGTCGACGCGCACGGGCACACGCTGCCCGGGATCCTCGCGTCGCTGGCCGAACATCTCGGGCAGGTGAACCCCGTCACCGTCGCCATCGGCGTGCTGGCGACCGCGTTCCTGTTCTGGGTGCGCAAGGGGCTGAACCCGCTGCTGACATCGCTGGGCCTGTCCCCCGCGCTGGCCAGTACCGCGACCCGGGCCGGGCCGGTCGCCGCCGTGGTGGTCACGACGCTGGCCGTGGCGCTGCTGCGGCTCGACGAGCAGGGCGTGCGGATCGTGGGCGAGGTGCCGCAGGGGCTGCCGCCGTTCACCCTGCCGGGCCTGTCCCCCGACCTGATCTCGGCGCTGCTGGTGCCGGCGATCCTGATCTCCATCATCGGCTTCGTCGAATCCATCTCGGTGGCGCAGACGCTGGCCGCGAAACGGCGCCAGCGGATCGACCCCGACCAGGAGCTGATCGGGCTGGGCGCGGCCAACCTGGGGGCGGCGTTCACCGGCGGCTATCCGGTCACCGGCGGCTTTGCGCGCTCGGTGGTGAACTTCGACGCCGGGGCCGAAACGCCGGCCGCCGGCGCCTTTACCGCGATCGGGCTGGGCATCGCCGCCATCGCGCTGACGCCGCTGGTGCATTACCTGCCCAACGCGACCCTGGCCGCCACCATCATCGTCGCGGTGCTGAGCCTGGTCGACGTCTCGATCCTGCAAAAGACCTGGGCCTATTCGAAATCCGATTTCACCGCCGTCGCCGCCACCATCCTGCTGACCCTCGGCCTGGGGGTCGAGATCGGCGTCGCCACCGGCGTCGTCATCTCGGTCCTGCTGCATCTCTACAAGACATCGCGCCCGCATGTGGCCGAGGTCGGGCTGGTGCCGGGCACCCAGCATTTCCGCAACATCCTGCGCCACCAGGTCGAAACCGACCCCGCGGTGCTGACCCTGCGCGTCGACGAAAGCCTGTTCTTCGTCAACGCCCGGTTCCTCGAGGACCTGGTGCAGGCCCGCGTCGCCGAACGCCCCGACCTGCGCCACGTGGTGCTGATGTTCTCGGCCGTGAACGCCGTCGACTTCTCCGCCCTGGAAAGCCTCGAAGCCATCAACCAGCGCCTCAAGGACCAGAACATCGGCCTCCACCTCTCCGAAGTCAAAGGCCCCGTCATGGACCGCCTCAAAACATCCCACCTCATCACCTCCCTCAACGGAAA
>CAYGNB010000524.1:0-2059 GCA_964351135.1 uncultured Rhodobacterales bacterium
GTGTTGCCGATGCTGCCCAGCCGCTGCCGGTCGGCAGTCCCCCGGATCCGCCCCGAGATATTGAGCACCCTGTCCTTCGGGCTCGCGAAGATGACGAAAGGCTGCGGAAGATCCCGGATCGGCGCCACCTGTTTGCGAAACAGTTCGACGTCCAGATCCGGGGAAATCAGCACGACGCCCGCCAGGTTGCGTTTGGACCAGCCCGGTTGCCTGATCTCGATCTGGCGCAGGGTTTCCATCGTCAATGCGCTGCCCAGCGAATGCGCCACAATCACCACGCGCCGCGCGTGCGACGATCTGACCAGACGCAGCAGTTGTTCCAGTCCGTCGCGGGCGAACATCATACTATCGATGTCATAGGCATAGCCCAGCGCGCGACCCCGGCTCGGCCAGGAATAGATCATCATCGCCCCATTGAGATGCATGTCATGTGCCATCTGCGCCGACCGGAACGCGGCCTCGGACTGGGTGTAGTTGTAGCCATGCACGAACACGACCACTTCGTCCTCGGAATCGGCGCGCCGGGCGAGATAGCTGTTCAGCCGGGCGACAAAATCCTGCTGCGTGGCAAAGGCATGCCGGCCAGCCATGGTGAACTCGGTCGTGGCGTCGGGGGTCTTCCCGCCGAATTTGAGCTCGCCCGGCGTATGGGTGGGCGGCACGGAAACCGTAAGTTCGAGATACTGGACCTCGTGGGTCCGGTCGAAACGGAAATACCCGTCCTCATCCTGTTCGCGCGTCGTCGCACTGAACACCGTCTGCGGCGTACCGACATCCAGCGCGTCCGGCACGGTGGGCGTGTACCGCTTGGTCGCGCAGGCGGGCAGCACCGCCAAGACCACCAGCGCGATCCACACCCTTTTCATCCGACCGCCTCCGAAACGATGTCGCGGGCCACCGCGGGCAGCCCCCGCGCTGGTTAGAGAACGTAGCGGCTCAGATCCGACGAACGGGTCAGTTCGCCCAGATTGGCCTCGACAAACGCTGCGTCGACCACCACCGCCTCACCGGAACGATCCGGCGCGGAAAAGGACAGTTCCTCGAACACCCGTTCCATCACGGTGTAAAGCCGCCGCGCGCCGATGTTCTCAACCGACTGGTTCACGTCGGCGGCGATCTTGGCCAGCGCCGCGATACCGTCGTCGGTAAAGCTCACCACGACCTCTTCGGTCCCCATCAGCGCGGTGTATTGCAGGGTCAGCGCGTTGTCGGTCTCGGTCAGGATGCGCACGAAATCGCCTTCGGTCAGCGGCCTCAATTCGACGCGGATCGGCAGGCGCCCCTGCAGTTCCGGCAGCAGGTCGCTGGGCTTGGCGATATGAAACGCACCGCTGGCGATGAACAGGATATGGTCGGTCTTGACCGGTCCGTGCTTGGTGGACACGGTCGTGCCCTCGATCAGCGGCAGCAGGTCGCGCTGCACCCCCTCGCGGGACACGTCACCGCCGCGCGCGTCGCTGCGGGCGCAGACCTTGTCGATCTCATCCAGAAACACGATACCGTTCTGCTCGACCGCCTCCAGCGCGGTGCGGGTCACGGTTTCGTCGTCCAGCAGCTTGTCGGCCTCTTCGGAAATCAGCACCTCATAGCTTTCGGCCACCGTCATCTTGCGCCGCACCGTGCGCCCGCCCAACGCCTTGCCGAAGATATCGCCGAGGTTCATCATCCCCATATTCGACCCCGGCTGCCCCGGAATTTCCATCATCGACAAGGGGTTGGAGCTGTCGGCAAGGTCCAGCTCGATCACGGTGCCGTCCAGTTCGCCCGACTTCAGTTTCTTGCGGAACATTTCGCGCGTCGCCTCGCGCGCATCGTCACCGGCGATGGCCGCGATGACCCGGTCCTCGGCTGCCTGATGGGCGTTGGCCTTGACCTCGTCGCGCATGTATTCGCGCGTTTGCAGGATCGCCGAGTCGACGAGATCGCGCACGATCTGTTCGACATCGCGGCCGACATAGCCGACCTCGGTGAACTTGGTCGCCTCGACCTTGATAAAGGGCGCGCGCGCGAGTTTGGCCAGACGGCGGCTGATCTCGGTCTTGCCCACGCCGGTGGGGCC
>CAYGNB010000525.1:0-2056 GCA_964351135.1 uncultured Rhodobacterales bacterium
CCGCACATCGTCGGGTCGTGCGGATCATCGGGGACCCAAGCCAGGCTGGAGCGAGAGGCTCGACGATGAGGGCAACCTCTAGCAGCGCGCGTCGTGCTGACCGAGCTGGCACGCCGGAGGCCTACCCACGCCATCTTTTTTCCGGCCAGGACCTGATGACGGCGGGCACCCTTCTACGTGCCCGAAAAAAGAGATTGACCATATAGGAGACGCAGATTGAACACAAACGTATCCAGAACCGCTGACGTTTCCCGCAAGACCACGCCTGTCGCGCCCGTGCGGTCGCGGGCAACCGTATCGCTTGAACGCGCTCAGATTGCATCGTCGCATGACTGGCTGTTGAACTACATGGCCGGGCCGCTCTACAGCAAGGTCGCGCGGGTGTTCGGTGGCGCGAATGCGCCGCTTTATCTTCTGACGACCCGTTCGCGGCGCCAGGTCTGGAATGCCTGTCTCGCTGTTCTGGATGATGAGCGCGACCCGGTGCAGCTTCTGCATGACTTCCAAGAGCGCAAGTCCACGACCCTTCTGGAGCAGGCCTATGGACCGCTCCCTGCGGGATTTGGAACAGCGCTCAGAAAATCGGGTGAAGTCGCTCAGTCCGCGGATTTCTATCGGTTCTGGTTTGAGCATCTTGCGCGGCATCCGGGAGATGTGAAGATCATTGCGTCGCTCGAGATCCTGCAAGATACGCACGTAGAAATCATGCTGGCGCTTCCCGTTGAACTGCAGCGCGTTGAGTTCATGCGCGCGTTCGGCTCCGTCCACGAGGCCCGCAATTTCGTAAGTATCCTTTCGCGGATACAAGGGGCCGTACCGGAAATCGCGTCCTGGAACGAGGTGGCAAGGTACCTGGAGTCTGGTTTGCGGCCGCGTCGGATTGTCAAGCGTATCATGGGGGAGATTTCGACCCCGTCCCCGCTGATTACGAAGGATGAACGCTTCCGGCATCTTGGAACAGTCAAGGACATCTGGGCCGCAGGGCGCATCTACCAGAACTGCTTGTTGGAGGTATACATGGTGGAGGATGCGCTGAACGGGAAGGAGCAGTTCTACGAATACGATGATGGCTCGTGGCGGTGTCTGGTCAGCCTCATCGTCGATCCGCCCTTTGGCTCTTGCGTGGGGTCCATACTCGGCAAGAAAGACGAAGATGTCCCCGAACCCTTTCACGGGCGGATCCTGCAGGCCCTCCAAGAGCAGGGTGTCAGGCAGCAACACCGGGTTGCCCTCGATGTCTGGAACTTTTGATGGAGGTGCCACTCGTCCTTGATGCCTCGATGGCGTGGAATGATCCGTGGTCTTCGGCTGCAAGCTCCGGAAAACTTGCATCTCGTCTCGACAGAGCCCGCGCGGGATGTGCGGGCCGGCCGACCCGACCGGTTGTCGTCCCTGAGTCCGAAGTGGCTGCGATCTACTGCGATGGGGATAGCGATGGAGTTCTGATCTGCCGATCTGCAGAGCGCGCCGTGCGGGCGCAGGACGCTCGGTTGCGTGCCATCGACCTGATTGACAATCCTGAACTCGAATATCTCGACCTCACGGCCTGCAGCACACCCGTGCATCTCGCCGTGCGTGGCTGCCCGCGGCTTGCCTGCGTTCGACTGCCGGAAGGAGCGCAGGGGGCGATCCTGCATTGGGAATTCGGCACGGCCGATGCGGCCGTCCGGATCGAGGGCGCGCTGACAAGTTTCGACAGCTGCCAGCAGGACGGTCATACCTGCCGGCTGAGATCCAGCGAGGGACCTTTTTCGCGGACGCTCCTCGTAGCGCCCGGCAGCCGGGCGATATCCGGGGCGCGCGACATCGAATTGCTCGTTCACCTCGATCCCGTAGTGGCAGCGGAGGAGGCCTTATCTGCGGTCGGGCATGGCCTGCGCGCGGTACATTTGCACGCGGTCAGTACCCCCCGTTCGCTCAACCTTGGTTTGCCGACGCTTCGTGATGTCCAGCTTGTGGGTCTGTCGTCTCTCGAGAACCTCTGGGCAGGTGTTTCGATGCTGCGGCTGGAGATCACGCAGTGTCCGCGCCTGCGATCGATCATTGCCAGCGGACA
>CAYGNB010000526.1:0-2055 GCA_964351135.1 uncultured Rhodobacterales bacterium
TCCGCGCGGGCGACGTCATGATCGCCTGCGGTCAGGAAACCGCCTTTTTCGAGGCGCTGGCCGACGAAATCGGTGTTGAACCACCGGCTTTCGTGGACCTGCGCGACCGCGCGGGCTGGTCCGACGAGGGTGGGCAGGCGGGCCCGAAAATGGCCGCTCTGGTCGCCGACGCGATGTTGCCGGCGCCGCCGACCCGGCTGATGGATGTGACTTCTGAGGGAACCTGCCTGATTGCCGGGCCCGGTGACGTGGTGCTGCCTCTGGCCGAGCAGCTCGCACCGCTGCTGGCGGTGACGGTACTGGTTACCGATGGCGCGGACCTGCCCGACAGCCGGGCGTTCGATGCGGTGCGGGGGCGGCTGCGCCGCGTGACCGGCGCGTTGGGCGATTTCGGCATAATGATCGACGGGCTGCAGCAGGTCATTCCCGGCGGGCGCGGTGCGTTTTCGCTGACCGACCCACAGGATGGTGGCCAGAGCACCTGCGACATCGTGATCGACCTGACCGGTGGGACGCCATCGGTGCCGGCGCCGGACAAGCGCGAAGGCTATCTGCGGGGCGATCCGCGCGATCCGCTGGCGGCATCACGGCTCGCCTTCGAGGCGGCGCAACTGGTTGGGATTTTTGAGAAACCGATCTACCTGCGGCTGGAAGAGTCGCTATGCGCACATTCGCGCGCCCGGCAGCAAGGCTGTTCGAACTGCCTCGATATCTGTCCCACGGGGGCCATTGATCCGGTCGGAGATCATGTCACCATCGCCCCGATGATCTGCGCGGGCTGTGGGTCCTGCGCCGCGTTGTGCCCGTCCGGCGCGATCACCTATGACGCGCCGCCTTTCGGGCATCTGCTGGCCAGGATGCAGACACTTGCAGCGACGTTCCGGCGGGCCGGGGGGCACGATCCGCGACTGTTGGTTCACGACGCGCGCGGCGCGGATATGATCCGCCTCGCCGCCCGTCACGGGCGCGGCTTGCCGGCGGATGTCATTCCGATGGAACTAGATATCATATCGGGGTTCGGTCATGCCGAGATGTTGGCCGCGCTGGCTCATGGCTTTGCCAAAGTAACGGTGTTGCTGTCGCCCGGGACCGAACGCGACGCACTGACGCGCGAGCTGGTGCTGGTCGAGGCAATTGCGGGCGCAGGGCGGATCAGCCTGTTGGACGAGGCCGACCCCGATCAGATGAGCGATGCCCTGTATAATGCTGAAAAGATAGACTCAATCGAAAACCCGGTCCTACCGATGGGCGATCGCCGGCAGGTGGCGCGGCTGTCGGCGAAGGCGTTGAACCCCGGTGCCGATGCCCCGCTGCGCTTGCCCGAAACGGCACCTTATGGCGCGGTCCTCGTCGATACCGATGCCTGTACCCTGTGCCTGTCCTGCGTGTCGCTGTGCCCGTCCGGCGCCCTGATGGACAATCCCGACCTGCCGCAATTGCGGTTTCAGGAGGATGCCTGCCTGCAATGCGGTCTTTGCGCCAATGTCTGCCCTGAGGATGCGATCATGCTGCGTCCGCAGCTGGACCTGTCGGACCGGGCGTTGACGCAGGTGGTTCTGAACGAGGAGGAACCCTTTGCCTGTATCGAATGCGGTGCGCTGTTCGGAGTGAAATCCACCGTCGAGCGGATCATGGAGAAGCTGGCTGGCAACCATCCGATGTTCGCCGGTTCAGATCAGGCACGGATGATCCAGATGTGCGACAATTGCCGGATTCAAGCCCAGTTTCACAGCGAAAACAACCCGTTTTCCGGCGATCCCAAGCCCCGGGTACGTACCACCGACGACTACCTGTCGAAGCGCCGGGATCACTGATGGCGCAACGGTGCACCCAGATCGGCCGGAACTATGGCCGAGACATAGGCGAGGATCGCCTCCAGCTCATCGGTTTTCAGATGCAGCGGCACGATCGGCGGCGGGCGCGCCGGATCGAAGGGTGGGGTCACGCCTTCGATTTGGGTAAAGGCACCATGCGGGTTGCGGGCAAAGAACCCTTCGAACCGCATGTCCCAGTCGGGCAGGGCGCGCAGCACGGCAAAGGACGGTGTGCTGCCCA
>CAYGNB010000527.1:0-2052 GCA_964351135.1 uncultured Rhodobacterales bacterium
TTCAGGAAATCAACAACTTCTACACCGCAACCGTCTATGAAAAAGGCGCCGAGGTGATCGGGATGCTCAAGCGGCTGGTGGGCGATGAGGCATATGCCGAGGCGCTGGAGCTGTATTTCGCGCGCCATGACGGTCAGGCCTGCACCATCGAGGACTGGCTGAAGGTGTTCGAGGACGTGACCGGCCGCGACCTGAGCCAGTTCAAGCGCTGGTATTCACAGGCTGGCACCCCGCGTCTGACGGTTCAAGACGACTGGGCAGACGGCACCTATACGCTGACCTTTACCCAAACCACGCCGCCCAGCGCCGCCAGCCCCGATCCGCAGCCGCAGGTGATACCCATCGATGTGGGTCTGCTGGGGCCGAACGGCGACGAGGTACGCCCGACCGAAACGCTGGAGATGACCGGTGCCACTCAGAGTTTCCGGTTCGAGGGGCTGGCCGCACGGCCGGTGCCGTCGATCCTGCGCGGGTTTTCCGCTCCGGTGATCCTGAACCGCGACAGCACCGACAGCGAACGCGCCTTTCTGCTGGCCCATGACACCGACCCGTTCAATCGCTGGGAAGCCGGGCGCATGCTGGCCGCCGAAACGCTGATCGCCATGGCCGGCCACGATGCCGCGCCGGGGTCCGACTATCTGGACGGGATGCTGGCGGTGCTGCGCGACGACACGCTCGACCCGGCATACCGGGCGCTGATGCTGGCGTTGCCGGGGCAATCGGAACTGGCCGGGATGATGGCGGATCGCGGAATCACCCCCGACCCCGATGCGATCTGGACCGCCGCCGAGGCATTGCGGCTGGCGCTGGCGCAAAAGGCACAGGACGTACTGCCGCGGCTGGCCGAGGAAACGCGGGTCGATGCGCCCTATAGCGCCGATGCGGATCAGGCGGGCAAGCGTGCACTGGCAGGCGCGGTATTGCGGCTGGTCACGCGACTGGATGGAGGCGCGGCGGCTGCCGCGCAATATGCCGCCGCCGACAACATGACGCTGCAGCTTTCGGCGCTGGGATGCCTGTTGGACGCTGGCAAGGGCGCGGCGGAACTGGCCGCCTTCCGCGACCAGTGGGGCCATGACCGGCTGGTGATGGACAAATGGTTCGGGCTTCAGGTGATGCAGGCCGGCCCGGCGGATACGGCGGCTGTGGCGCGGCGACTGACCGAGGATGCCGATTTCAACTGGAAGAACCCCAACCGGTTCCGCGCCGTGCTGGGCGCGCTGGCGGGCAACCATGCCGGGTTCCATCACGCCGACGGCGCCGGTTACGCCCTGCTGGCGGATTGGCTGATCCGGCTCGACCCGGTGAACCCGCAAACCACGGCGCGCATGTGTTCGGCCTTTCAGACCTGGCGGCGCTATGACGCGGACCGGCAGACGCTGATTCGCGCTCAGCTCGACCGCATCGCCGCCCGGCCCGGCCTGTCGCGCGACACGTCGGAGATGGTCACACGCATCCTGTCGGCGTGACCCTGCCCGCCTATCGCTTTGCCCGTCACGGGCGGACATGGCGGCTGGGCCTGATCCTGCTGGCGATCTGGGTGGCGATCCTGGGCGCCGTGATCGGGCTCGACGCCGCGCCGTGGCTGATGGCCCTGCTGGGGCTGCTGACCCTGCCGGCGCTGCGCGATTTCGTCGCGAACACCTCCAGCGGGCTACAGATCGAGGACGGCCACCTGCACTGGTACAGCGGGCGGCGCAGCGGGCACCTGCCCCTGTCGGCAATCGACCATATCCGGCTGGACACCCGCTGGGATTTCTCGGTCCGCGCCACCGCGTATCTGCGGGACGGCAAGACCGTGCGCCTGCCCGACGAATCGCTGCCGCCGCACCGGGCGTTCGAGGCCGAGCTTCAGGCCCGCGACATTCGGATCGAACGACACCATTTCCGGGTGTTCTGACACGGCGCGCGCCCCTTGCCCCGCCCCGCCCGCTGGCCTAGAACCTCACCCTGACCGCAGCCGCAGCGAAAGGCGCAGACCATGCTCGACCTGACCTATGAAACGCCCAAGGCGAAAACCATCGCCGGGGCGAAACATGACTGGGAACTGGT
>CAYGNB010000528.1:0-2049 GCA_964351135.1 uncultured Rhodobacterales bacterium
AGGCGCGGGCGAATGACGATTTCGCGGCCTTTGCGCCGACGCTGGAACGGGTGCTCGACCTGCGGCGGCAGGAAGGCGCTGCGCTTGCCAATGGGGGCGATCCCTATGACGCGCTGTTGCAGGACTACGAGCCGGGGGCGACGGCGGCGGAACTCGACGCGATGTTCGGCGCGCTGCGGCCGCGTCTGGTGGAGCTGCGCGACAAGGTGCTGGGCGCCCCTGCCCCGACGGCGCTGAGCGGCACATTTGACGAGAGCGCGCAGATGAGGCTGTCGCGGCAGATCGCCAAGACATTCGGTTATGACATGAGCCGGGGGCGTGTGGACAAGGCGGTGCATCCGTTCAGTTCGGGGTCCGGCAATGACGTGCGGATCACCACGCGGACCAACCCGGAAGACCCGTTCAACTGCATCTATTCGACGATCCACGAGGTCGGTCACGCGGCCTATGAGCAGAACATCGATCAGGCCTATCTGCTGACGCCCTTGGGGCGCGGTGTGTCGATGGGTGTGCATGAAAGCCAGTCGCGCATCTACGAGAACCAGTTGGGGCGGTCGCGGGCCTTCACGGGCTGGCTGCACGGGCAGATGGTCGACGCTTTCGGCGATTTCGGGATCAGCGATCCGGATGCCTTCTATGCGACCGTGAACCGGGTGCATAACGGCTATATCCGGACCGAAGCGGATGAGGTGCAGTACAACCTGCATGTCCTGCTGCGGTTCGATCTGGAGCGGCAGTTGATCGCCGGGACTCTCGACGTTTCCGATCTGGAAGAGGCGTGGAACACCCGGTTCGAGGCCGATTTCGGCTATGCGGTGGACAAGCCATCGAACGGCGTGTTGCAGGATGTGCATTGGTCGGTGGGGCTGTTCGGCTATTTCGCCACCTATTCGCTGGGCAATGTCTATGCGGGCTGTCTGCACGAGGCGCTGCGCAAGGCGGTGCCGGATCTGGATGCGCAGCTTGCGTGCGGGGATACATCTGCCGCGACGGGCTGGCTGCGGGACAATCTGCAACGGCATGGCGGGCTGTACGAGCCTCGTGAGGTGATCGAGCGGGCCTGCGGGTTTGCGCCGAACGAGGGGCCGTTGCTTGATTATCTGGAAGCGAAGTTCGGAGAGATTTACGGGGTGTGACGGAGGAGTGAAGTGCGTCATCCTCGGGCTTGACCCGAGGACCTCTTGACGTTGCAGGTCCTCGGGTCAAGCCCGAGGATGACGGCTTTAGTGGAGCGTGAATTCCCCAACGATCTGCCGCCACTCGCCGGAAGACAGAAGCTTGCGGTGGGTATACTGCACCGAATGCAAAGGTCCTTCGATCGTGTCCTGCCAGAATTCGATGAACTCGAACAGTTTCGGATGGTCCGGGGCCAGATCGTATTCCTGCCAGACGAAGGTGTTCAGCACGTTCTTGTAATCGGGCATCCGGTAGAACAATTGCGCGGTGGTCAGCCCGTAGCCGCGCAGCATCAACTCGGTCTCACTCATCTCGGTCATGCAAACCTCATCGTTTCTTCTTGTACGAATGAGTGTGCCACGGATTCGTTAACTTTCAACAAAAACAGTATGTTAGCCAGCATGTCGCCTGAGTGCCAAAGCCGCCGCCCCGACTAAATCGGCCAAGTGCATTGCGGCCTACATCCTGTCTCTGATATAGTCCAGATCAACAAAATATAGAATGACAGACAGCAGGCTATCCACGTGAGCGACACGCCAGAAACACCTGAAAACACAGAAGATATGCCGCCCGAGCGCCCCAAGCATACCGGGCCTCAGGTCTCCATCGCCGAGGAGATGAAGACATCCTATCTCGATTACGCGATGAGCGTGATCGTCAGCCGCGCGATTCCCGATCTGCGGGACGGGCTGAAACCGGTGCACCGGCGCATCCTCTATGCGATGCACGAAAGCAACAACAGCCACGACAAACCCTACCGCAAATCGGCGCGTCCGGTGGGGGACGTGATGGGGAAATACCACCCGCATGGCGATTCAGCGATCTATGACGCGCTGGTGCGGATGGCGCAGGATTTCTCGATGTCGCTGCCGC
>CAYGNB010000529.1:0-2047 GCA_964351135.1 uncultured Rhodobacterales bacterium
CCCATGCACGCCTATGTCGAGGCCGCCAAGCGCATGTTCTGGCCTATCGTCGCCTCGACCGCGACCACGCTCTGCGCCTTTCTGCCCATGCTGTTCTGGCCCGGCGTCCCCGGTGAATTCATGGGAATGCTGCCGATCACGCTGATCTTCGTGCTGTCGGCATCGCTGGTGGTTGCGCTGGTCTACCTGCCGGTGGTCGGCGGTGTCACCGGGCGGATTTCGCGCCTCTTCGCCAACGCCTCGGACGGGCTGCGCGCCCGCCTGCCCTGGCTGGCGCGCGCGGCGCTGGTGCCGGTCGCGCTCTACGGGCTGTTCGTGGCGGCGATGCAGGTGCTGAACCCGCATTATCTGCTGCCTGCGGAAACCCCCGCCATCGCCGGATCGCTGGCCGGCGCAGTGCTGTTTATCGCGGCGGCCTTTGCCGCTTCGATCACCTTGGGCGCGGCACGGATCGAACGCGCTCCGCGCCGCGTGCAGACCGGCCATAAACACACACCGTTCGGATATTTCATCAAGCTGATCGCCGGCAACCCGGTTATGCCCCTCGTCGCGATCGGTCTGGTGTTCTTGGCCATCTTTCAGGTGGTGTTCGTCGAATACCCGGCGCGGTCGCGCGGGGTCGAGTTCTTTGTCGAATCGGAACCGGAACAGGCCACGCTGTTCGTGCGCGCGCGCGGCAACCTGTCGCTGGATCAGGCCGATGCGCTGGTCCGCGAGGCCGAAACGGTGCTGGACGCCCACCCGGCGGTCATCAATATGTTCGCCTTTGCCGGCGATGGCGGGTTGAACACCGACGCGAGCGGCGCGCAGGTGCCCGCCGACACCGTTGGCCGGATTCAGTTCGAGCTGATCCCCTGGGAGGACCGCCCGTCCACCACCCAGAGCTTGTTCGGCGGCTGGTTCGAACGTGAATTGCGGGCCGAGGAATTTGACGGCGACGCCGTGATCGCCGAGCTGGAAACCGCACTGGCCGAACTGCCCGGTTTCAAGACAGAGATCCTGCCGCTGGGCCGTGGCCCGGCCTCGGCCAAACCGGTCCATTTGCGGCTGAAATCCGACAATGGCGCGGACCTTCTGGCCGCGACCGAACTGGCGCGCGCGCAGTTCGACGACATGCCCGGTCTGGCGCAGATCGAAGACACGCTGCCGCTGCCCGGCATCGACTGGCAGATCGACGTGGACGTGGAAAAGGCCGGTCGTTTCGGTGCCGATGTGGCAACCGTGGGCGCGATGGTGCAACTGGTCACCCGCGGCATTCTGCTCGATACCATGCGGGTCGACAGTTCGGACGAAGAGATCGAGATCCGGGTTCGTCTGCCCGATGAATTCCGAGTCCTGTCCACGCTCGACAGCCTGCGGGTGCGCACCCTTGACGGGCTGGTGCCGCTGTCGAACTTCATCACCCGCAAACCGGTCGAGAAACTGGCCTCGATCAGCCGCGTCGACCAGCACCGGTTTTATGACGTCAAGGCGGATGTGGGCATCGGGCTGAACAAGCTGGTCGCCCGCGACGCGGAGACGGGCGGCGACACACAGCTGGCATTGCTGCATGAAGTGACCGGCGGCGACGTGGCGACCGGCCCCGCCCTCACCTCGCCGTCCGGCGCGACGCTGGAACTGCAAAGGTTGCTCGGCGCCGACAGTTTCGAGGAGGCCCGTGCAGCCTATGACGCGGGCACCGCCCGGCTCGTTCCGGTCAATGCCAACGAACGTATCGCATCGCTGACCGAATGGCTCGACACCGATCCGTTTCCGGCCTCGGTGGACTGGGAATGGACCGGTGACCACGAGGAACAGGCCGAATCCCAGGAGTTCCTGTCCAAGGCCTTTGCCGGGGCGCTGGGGCTGATGTTCGTGATCCTGCTGACCCAGTTCAACAGCTTCTACAATTCGGTTCTGGTGCTGCTGGCGGTGATCATGTCCACCACCGGCGTGCTGATCGGGATGATGGTGATGGATCAGCCGTTTTCGATCATCATGACCGGCACCGGTATCGTGGCGCTGGCGGGGATCGTGGTGAACAACAACATCGTGCTGATCGACACCT
>CAYGNB010000530.1:0-2042 GCA_964351135.1 uncultured Rhodobacterales bacterium
TTCCACGATCCGTCGGTCAAGGTGCCGCTGATCGTTTATGACCCCCGCGCCAGCGCCGACGCAACCCGGGGCACGGTCTGCGATGCGCTGGTCGAGGCGATCGACGTGACCGCCACCATCATCGACGCCGCCGGTTGCGAGGTGCCACCCCATATCGTCGAGGGGCGGTCGCTGATGCCCTATGTCGAAGGCCGGGATCACCCCGCTCCACGGGACTATGCAATCAGCGAATACGATTATTCGAGCCATGCGGCCTGTCAGGGCCTCGGCGTCGCGCCCAAAGATGCACGGTTGTTCATGGTGGCGACGCGGGACTGGAAGATGATCCATTGCGAAGGCGGGTTCCGGCCGATGCTGTTCGACCTGCGCAACGACCCGCAGGAACGGATCGATCTGGGTGCCGACCCCGCTCACGAAGCCACGCGGCTGCGGCTATATGACATGCTGCACGACTGGTCACTGCGGATGTCACAGCGGGTGACGGTCTCGGACGCGGATATCGCCGCGAAACTCGCGCGTGGCAGTACCAATGGCGTGGTGCTGGGGATCTACGACGGGACCGAGATCGACCCCGCGCTGACGGTACGCTACCGTGGCAAGGTGCCGACGGCCTCCGACGACTGACACGCCACCGGACACCGATACGTGGCGTTGCGGCATGGCCTTGCCCGCATGCAGGGTGGATTCGCCGCCCGGCGCGGATTATATGCGCGCCATGAACACCCGGTCCGATACCGCCCTGCCCTTCATGAAGATGCACGGGCTCGGCAACGACTTTGTCGTTGTCGACGCGCGCGCGCGCCCGTTTGCGGTGACATCGGCATTGGCACGGGCGCTGGCCGACCGGCGGCGCGGGGTCGGCTTCGACCAGCTCGCTGTCATCCTCGATGGCGAGGGCGACGCGCATCTGCGGTTCTACAATGCCGACGGGTCCGAGTCGGCAGCCTGCGGCAACGCGACCCGCTGTATCGCGCGCCACCTGATGGACGAAACCGGCCTGACCGAGCTGAGCCTGACCACCGCGCGCGGCCCGCTGCAGGCCCGCGATGCGGGCGGGGGCCTGACCTCGGTCAATATGGGACAGCCACAACTGCGCTGGGATGAGATTCCGCTGGCCGAGGACATGGATACGTTGGAACTGCCGATCGAGGGCAGCCCGGTCGCAACCGGCATGGGCAATCCTCACTGCACCTTCTTCGTCGACAATGCCGAGGCGATTCCGCTGGAGGATTTCGGGGCGCGTTATGAACACCATCCGCTTTATCCCGAACGCACGAACGTGCAGGTGGCGCAGATCACCGGCCCCGACCGGATCAGGATGCGGGTCTGGGAACGCGGTGTCGGAATCACGCTGGCGTCGGGGTCATCCTCCTGCGCGACCGCCGTGGCGGCGGCGCGGCGGGGGCTGACCGGGCGGCACGTCACCATCGACCTCGATGGCGGCACACTGGTGATCGACTGGCGCGATGACGGCGTCTGGATGACCGGCCCGACCAGGCACGTGTTCGACGGCACCCTTACCCCCGCTTTCCTGACGGCGCTGACATGACCGCGCCGAAATTCACAACGCTGGGGTGCCGGCTCAACGCCTATGAAACCGAGGCGATGAAAGAACTGACGGCACGGGCCGGGCTGACCGATACGGTCGTGGTCAACACCTGTGCGGTCACCGCCGAAGCGGTGCGCAAGGCCCGGCAGGAAATCCGCAGGCTGCGGCGCGACAACCCTGATGCACGGCTGATCGTGACCGGATGCGCGGCCCAGACCGAACCGGACACCTTCGCCGCAATGACCGAGGTGGACGCGGTGATCGGCAATGCCGAAAAGATGCGCCCCGAGACCTGGACCGGCATAGCCGCCAATTTCATCGGCGATACCGAAGCCGTGCAAGTCGACGACATCATGTCAGTGACCGAAACGGCGGGCCATCTGATCGACGGGTTCGGCACCCGCTCGCGGGCCTATGTGCAGGTGCAGAACGGCTGCGACCATCGCTGCACCTTCTGCATCATCCCCTATGGCCGGGGCAATTCGCGCAGCGT
>CAYGNB010000531.1:0-2021 GCA_964351135.1 uncultured Rhodobacterales bacterium
CTGGATGAATTCCTGAACCGCGACAAACCGGTGTTCGAGAAGATCCGTGACGAATTTGCCTATTGGGACGATGTCGCCGTCCATTTCAAGGGCCAGGAAATACGCATTGCAGGCAACGGGTTCTGCGGCACGTCGCGGCACACCTTGCTGCGTATCCTTCAGGAGCGCTGCGAGGAGCTGGGCGTGCGCATGACCTACAGCGTCGTGATCGACCCGGCCGATCTGAAGACGCAATTTGCGGACTCGGATGTGATTGTCGCCAGCGACGGGATCAACTCGGCCGTTCGCGATCACTACGAGGAGGCTTTCCAGCCCAAAAAATCATGGAAATCCAACCGGTTCTGCTGGATGGGGTCGACCCGCCCGATGAGCGAGTTCAACTATTTCTTCAAGCAGACCGACCATGGCCATGTCGTCGCCCATTGCTATCAGTATGAAAAGGACCGCTCGACCTGGGTCTTTGAAATGGACGAGGCGACCTGGGCCGGCCACGGGTTCGAGGAGTTCGACGAAGAGGGCTCGAAGGCCAGGCTGGAGGCGATCTTTGCCGAAGAGCTGCAGGGTCATCCGCTGCTTCTGAACCGGTCGAACTGGCGGAACTTCCCGCGCATCTTCTGTGAAAACTGGTACACCGACAACATCGTCATCCTGGGGGACGCGAAGGCGAGCGCGCATTTCTCGATCGGGTCGGGCACGAAACTGGCGATGGAATGCGGTATCGCGCTGGCGGATGCGCTGATCGAGCATGCCGAAACCGATGTTCAGGCGGCGTTCCGTGCCTATGACGCCGCGCGCCGGACGCCCTGCCAGATCATCCAGCACAACGCCGATGTCTCGCTGGCCTGGTTCGAGCATATGAGCCGGTCCTGGGACATGGAGCCGTACCAGTTCGCCATGGTGGTGATGTGCCGGGCCAAGTCGATCACCTATGACAACCTCATTGTCCGCGACCCGGATTTCGTGCGCCGGGCCGATGACGAATGGTATGCCCGTCACCTGCGCGATACCGGCGAGGATCTCCGCGACACCCGTCCGACGCCGATGTTCTCGACGTTCAGGCTGCGCGGGATGGAGCTCGCCAACCGCGTTGTGATGTCCCCGATGGCGCAGTACTGCGCGGACACCGACGGTACCCCGACCGACTGGCACAAGGTCCATTACGGCGGCCACGCCTGCGGCGGCATGGGGCTGATCTTTACCGAGATGACCTGCCCCTCTGCCGATGCGCGTATCACCCGTGGCTGTCCCGGTATGTGGACCGACGAACACGAGGCGCGCTGGACCGATATCGTTGGCTTCATTCATGCCAACAGCGCCGCGAAAGTGGCGCTGCAGCTCGGCCATGCCGGGCGCAAGGGGTCGACCCAGCTCGGTTGGGAAAAGATGGACTATCCGATCGCGGACGCGGCGCGGAACTGGCCCCTGGTTTCGGCCTCTCCGCTGCCCTGGTTCGACGGGATCAGCCAGGTCCCGGCGGAACTGGATCGTGCCGGAATGGACCGGGTCAGGGCGGATTTCGTGCAGGCGACCGAACGCGCCGCGCGCGCCGGGTTCGACATGCTGGAACTGCATTGCGCCCATGGTTACCTGCTGGCCTCGTTCCTGTCGCCGCTGACCAATCACCGCCTGGATGACTATGGCGGCAGCCTCGAAAACCGCCTGCGCTATCCGCTGGACGTGTTCGGGGCGATGCGCGCGGTCTGGCCCGCGGAACGCCCCATGTCGGTGCGCGTGTCCGGGACCGACTGGAAAGACGGCGGGTTGAGCGAGGCCGACCTGATCGCGATCGCGCAGGCGTTTCACGATGCGGGCTGCGACCTGATCGACGTGTCTGCCGGGCAGACCGTCGCCGATCAGGCACCGGTCTATGGGCGCATGTTCCAGACCCACCTGGCCGAGGCGGTCCGCAACGTGCCGAAACTGGCGACAATGGCCGTCGGCGCGATCACCGAAGCCGCGCAGGTCAACACGATCCTGCACACCCGCCGCGCCGATCTGGTGGCGCTGGGACGTCCCCACCT
>CAYGNB010000532.1:0-2020 GCA_964351135.1 uncultured Rhodobacterales bacterium
GTCACCGGCGCACCGGATACCTGCACGGATTGCCATGCCGACCGCTCGCCCGACTGGGCCGCGGCGGAGATCGCGGCACGGTTCCCCGACAGCGCCCGTCGCGGGCCGCATTACGGTGAGGTGCTGGCATTGGGGCGGGACGATCCGGGGGCCGCTGCGGGCGATCTCGCGGCGCTTGCGACAGATCCGGACCAGCCCGGTATCGTGCGGGCCACGGCGCTGTTCCTGATGCAGCAAACAGCCGGACCGGCCGAGGCCGCGACAACCGTGCCGCTGCTGAAAGACGCTGATCCGCTGGTGCGGGCCTCCGCCACGGCTCTGCAACGGTCGGCGGAACCGTCCGAGCGGATCGAACGGCTGATGCCGCTGCTTCGCGATCCCATGCGTTCGGTCAGGCTGGCGACCGCGAGACAGTTGCTGGATGTCGATCCCGCGATGCTGAGGCCCGGCCAGCTGGCAGAGCTGGGTGCGGCGATGGCCGATTGGCAGAGCAGCCTTGCGTCGCGCATGGACTTTCCCGAAACCCATCTGGTGCTGGGGGGTATGGCTCTGACCCAGCGCAATGCCGCCGCCGCGCAGGCGGCTTTTGCCGAAGCCGTCCGGCTCGATCCGCAACGGGTCGAGGCGTGGACGATGCTGGTGCGGCTGGCGGATGCGGTAGAGGGGCGCCCGGCGGCGCGCCGGGTTCTGGAGCGCGCACTGGCGCGGGTGCCCGACGATCCCGGGTTGCTGCAGCTAAAGGCAATGATGGGGCGCTGACACTCAGCCGCGAAACCCGGTCGCGACCACGAATTTCTCGGAACTGTCCGACCGCGATGCGGGCGGTTTCACGTTGGCGACCTTTGTGAATTTCTGTTTCAGAAGCTTCTGCAACTCGCCCTCGGCACCGCCCGCCAGCACCTTGGCGACAAATGTGCCACCCTCTTCGAGCACGTCAAAGGCGAACCAGGCGGCAGTCTCGCACAGGGAAATAATGCGCAGGTGGTCGGTCTGTTTGTGCCCGGACGAGGCTGCGGCCATGTCCGACATGACCACATCCGCCTTGCCGCCCAACCAGCCCTTTACCTTTTCATCGGCATCGTCGGCCATGAAATCGAGCTGGTGGATTTCGGCGCCGGGGATCGGTTCGACCTCTTGCAGGTCGATGCCCAGAACGGTGCCCACCTTCTTGCCCGTCTTTTCGCCCAATGCGTTGACGCGGGCGACGGCCACCTGGCACCAGCCGCCGGGCGCGCATCCCAGATCAACCACCCGCGCGCCGGGCACGAGAAACCGGAACTTGTCGTCAAGTTCGAGGATCTTGAAGGCCGCGCGGCCACGGTAGCCCTCGGCCTGTGCCCGTTTAACATAGGGATCGTTCAACTGCCGTTGCAGCCAGCGGGTCGAAGACAGCTTGCGGCCGCGCGCGGTCTTTACCTTGACCTTGAGGTCGCGCTGCCCGCGCCCGGATGTATTCTTGGCCATGTGCCGCATCTCCGTTCCACTTGTGGATAAACCCAACGGCATCACCCGGCAAGGCGGACGCCGAGATTTGGGCCGGGCCGGTCGTGTGCCGCGGGTCCAAAACGAAAAATTGGAGCGGCATTGTTAACCTGTTCTTAACCAGACTCGTGCTGGCCTGTAAGGGCAGGTCAGGTTGGTGCGCTGACGACTGCACGAGGCGAAGCCCCATCATCCCCGTTGCGTTGGCGGTGATGGGGCGGGTTCCCGTCTGGCGCCGCCAGCAGATCGGATCGCCAACTGTTGACGAACAGATCAGACGGCCGCAGTGATCATTCCCATTCGATCGTGCCCGGCGGTTTGCTGGTCACGTCATAGGTCACACGGTTGATCCCCTTGACCTCGTTGATGATCCGCGTCGCGGTTTCACCCAGGAAGTCATGGCTGAATGGATAGTAGTCCGCAGTCATGCCATCGACCGAGGTCACCGCGCGCAGCGCACAGGCATAGTCATACGTGCGTCCGTCGCCCATGACGCCGACCGTCCGCACCGGCAGGATCGCCACGAAAGCCTGCCAGA
>CAYGNB010000533.1:0-2014 GCA_964351135.1 uncultured Rhodobacterales bacterium
CCCACATCGGTCTTGCCCTGGGTCACCAGCCAGCCGCCCAGCATCAGCACGCCGACCGTGCCGATGCCGTTGATGGCGCTGACCACGAACTTGGTCGACAGTTTCCACATGAACATGCGGCGGCGGGTTTCAAAGATCTCGTCGAATTTGTCGAGCACATCGCGCTCTGCCTGTTTCATATCCGACCGGAGGATCTGGTCGGTCGCACCGCGCAGCAGCCTGACCCGTTCTTCGACGAACCGGTTTACCTGCCGCTGGGTCATCAGCACGATGAGTATCTGGGGAACGATCATCATCAGCGCGATTGCGCCCAGCCCCGGCTGGGTGGCCCCGATATAGCTGATCACGCTGAACAGCGTCCCGACCTGCACCACGGGATCGGAAAAGGCACCGCCGGTGAACTTGCCCAGTTCTTCCGCCTCGGCCGAGATCGCGGTGGTCAGTGTGCCCGCGGGCGGGCCGCTGCCGGCAGGGCGGCTTATCATGTCGGTGTAAAGGCGGACGCGCAGCATGCGAATGATGTCCTCGCCCAGCTTGCCTGACCGGTATCCCAGCTGCCATTTCAGCGACAGGGACAACAGGATCACGCCCAGCATGCCCGCACCCATCAGCAGCAGTTGATCGAGCGCGAGATGGCCGTCGGTTAGTTCGTTGATAATGTTCTTCTGGAACTCCAGAGGGGCCGCTGCCAATGCGGCAATCGACAGCGCCAGCGCGATGAGGACCAGTTGCCGCCGCCAGCTGACCTGCCAGATGATCCGGTACATCTCAATCATGGGCGATTGCCCGCGTCGATGCGATGCACGATGGCATCGCCTGCCTTCAGGTCGCCCTGCGCCCGGTCGAAACGCAGATAGGCAATCGCCCGGCCGCCCGACTGGGTGAACAGCGTGCCGGCGGGTTTGCCGTCGGCGGTGATCGGTGTGCCCACCGGCGCCGTGCCGTCGATGGCGACGGTGCACAGTCCCTTGCGCAGCTCGGTCTTGTGCTTCATCCGCGCGGTGACCTCCTGGCCCACATAGCAGCCCTTGCGGAAATCGACCCCGTTCAGCCGCTCGAACCCGGATTCGAGGATGTAGCTGTCGGGCGTCAGCTCGATCCCGGTCTCGGGGATGCAATGGGCAACCCGGATCGCGTCCCAGTCGGTGCCGTCGTCGCCGGCAGGGGCGTCCGAATAGTGTCGCCAGCCCATCGCCGGGTGGCGGGGGTCGGGCAACGCACCGTCGGGGGCCGGGCCGGTGCCCCGTTGCAGGCTCAGCTCCGTCGGTGCGATGGTCACATCTGCGCGCAACCGGTACATGTTCAGCCGTTTCAACAGGTCGTCGGCCTGGGATTCGGCCACGTCCAGCAGCACGGCCCCGTCTGCCGTGCGGCAGAGAAAGAAATCGGCGATGTATTTCCCTTGCGGCGTCAGCAGCGCCGCGTGGACCAGACCGTCCTTCAGCTTGCCGACATCGTTGGTAACCAGCCCTTGCAGAAAGGTTTCGGTGTCGCTGCCGGTCAGTCTGAGGATGCGGCGAGAGGTCATTCGGTCGGCTCCTTGAACATGCCTTTCCGTCATATAAGCTGACGCGCAGTTTTGAACAGAGAAAGAACCGAACCATTGCCTGCCGAGATTTCCGTCATCATCCCCACACGCGACAACGAGCGCGATCTGCCGACCTGCCTGGAGGCGCTGATGGAGGGGCTGCCGGTCGGGTTGATCCGGGAACTGATCGTCACCGATGGCGGGTCGTCGGATGCGACGCGGCAGATGGCTGACGAGGCTGGCGCGCGTGTTTTGGTCGGTAAACCGTCGCGTGGCGGGCAGTTGCGCCGGGCCGGGCAGGTGGCGCGCGGAGGTTGGCTTCTGGTGCTGGATGCTGGCACGGTGCTCGATCCCGGCTGGTCCGAAGCGGTGGCCGCGCATGTCGCCAACAGCAAATCCCCGGCTTGTTTCCGGCTGGGGTTTCATGCGCGCGGCGTAGCCGCTGCCTTGGTCGCGGGCTGGGCCAACCTGCGGACCCGTCTGTTC
>CAYGNB010000534.1:0-1990 GCA_964351135.1 uncultured Rhodobacterales bacterium
CCCTGGTCGATCCAGCGCACCACGTAGCCCAGGATGCCCTGCGCGTTGTTCTCGACCTCGCGTGTCACCTCATCCGTCGACAGGTTGCGCCCCTCCATCACCGGAATGGTTAGCAGATCCTCCAGCGTGCCGCGCGGGCCGCCGGCGGCAATCTCGTCCTGACGGGCCAGCACGTCGACCCGGTGATAATGGGTGGCGTGCAGCGTCGCGGCGGTGGGCGACGGCACCCAGGCACAGTTCGCCCCGGCCATCGGGTGGCCGATCTTGGTCTCGAGCATCTCGCCCATCCGGTCGGGCATCGCCCACATGCCCTTGCCGATCTGCGCCCGCCCACGCAGCCCGCAGGCCAACCCGATATCCACGTTGCGATCCTCGTAGGAGGTGATCCAGGGCGTCGATTTCATCTCGCCCTTGGGCAACATCGGCCCCGCCTCCATGCTGGTGTGGATCTCATCGCCGGTGCGGTCGAGGAACCCGGTATTGATGAACGCCACCCGGTCGCTGGCCGCGCGGATACAGGCCTTGAGGTTCACGGATGTGCGCCGCTCCTCGTCCATGATCCCCAGTTTCACGGTATTGCGCGGCAGGCCGAGGATGTCCTCGACACGGTCAAAGATCTCGACCGCAAAGCCCACCTCGACAGGACCGTGCATCTTGGGTTTCACCACATAGACCGAGCCGTGCAGCGAATTGCCGCCTTCGCGTTTCAGGTCGTGCATGGCGATCAGCGTCGTGACCAGCGCGTCCATCAGGCCTTCGCCGATCTCGGCGCCGTCGCGGTCCAGCACGGCAGGGTTGGTCATCAGATGGCCCACGTTGCGCACCAGCATCAGCGACCGGCCCTTGAGCGTGCCGGTTGTGCCATCCGGGGTCGTATAGGTCAGATCGTCGGCCAGTTTGCGGGTGAATGTATCGCCGCCCTTGCTCACCTCTTCGGCCAGGTCGCCCCTCATCAGGCCGAGCCAGTTGGAGTATGCCAGCACCTTGTCCTCGGCATCGACCGCAGCCACCGAATCCTCGCAGTCCATGATCGTGGACATGGCCGATTCCAGCCGCACGTCATTGATGCCCGCCGGATCGGAGGCGCCGATATTGCCACCCCGGTCGATCACCAGTTGCACATGCAGCCCGTTGTTTTTCAGCAGCACGAACGCGGGCGCGGGCGCCTCGCCACCATGCCCGGCGAACTGCGCCGGATCGGCCAGAGCCGGAACCAACGCACCGTTTTCGATACGCAACGCCCCGGCGTCGGCCCAGGATCCGCCGGCCAGCGGCGCGACTTCATCGAGGAACGACTTGGCCCAGGCGATCACACGGGCACCGCGCGCGGCATCGTAGCCGCCCGGCTTGGGCAGATCGCCCAGCGCATCGGTGCCATAGAGCGCGTCATACAGGCTGCCCCAGCGCGCATTGGCGGCATTCAGTGCGAAACGCGCATTGGTGATCGGAACCACCAGTTGCGGCCCCGGTACCGTAGCGATCTCGGGGTCGACATTTTCGGTGCCGATGGCGAAATCCTCGCCCTCGGGCAGCAGATAGCCGATCTCCTCGAGGAAAGCCCGATAGGCCGCCGCATCATGGGTCTGACCACGCCGGTCGCGATGCCAGCCGTCGATCCGGGCCTGAAGCGCCGCACGTTCGTCCAGCAGGGCACGGTTCCTGGGGCCGAGGTCATGCGCGAGTGCCGACAGACCGGCCCAGAACGCATCGGCCGACACGCCGGTGCCCGGCAGCGCCTCACTCTCGATGAAACGCACCAGTTCGTCCGCAACCTGCAGTCCGTGCCGTTCCTGTCTGCCGCCCATGACCTATCCCCCGTCATTTCGTGTGCAATGGTATGCCGGCTGTTTAGGGGCAAAGTTTCCGATAGGCAACATCCGGTCGCATCGGCGACAAAGCCGCCAAAACCCACGCGCTTGCAGCCCGGCATCCTTGCCCCTAACGTCCCCGCGAACACTCACAGCGAGGTCAGAATGCGCGACGCCGCCCC
>CAYGNB010000535.1:0-1988 GCA_964351135.1 uncultured Rhodobacterales bacterium
GCAACATGACCGAAGACGAGGCGCGGAACATGCGCGCCGACATCTCTGACGTGACCCAGCGCCTGTCCGACGCCGGGGCCATTGTGACCTCGCAGGTCACGCAGCCTGTCCTGCGCGCCGCGCAGCAGTTTCGCGTCCTGAACGCCACCGGCTACCAGATCATGACAGCGGTTGTCCTGCTCATCGCGATTGCAGGCGGCCTGTGGGGCGTCCGGGAAACCAGACCGGAGTTCCGCGCCCGCAACGTAGTGGAACAAGGCATCTGCGTCCTGCTGATCGCCGCCGCGTCCATCGCGATCCTGACCACGCTGGGCATCGTCCTGTCGCTGGTCTTCAACACCATCGAGTTCTTCCGCCTGTATCCCGCGTCCGAGTTCTTCTTCGGCACCAGTTGGGCCCCCAGTTTCTCGGGTCGGGGTGGTGCATCCGATCTCGGCATCCTGCCGCTGCTCTGGGGCACGTTCTACATCTCCATCGTGGCGCTGATCGTGGCGGTGCCGATTGGCCTTTTTTCGGCGATTTACCTGTCGGAATATGCCAGCCCCAAGGTGCGCGCCTTCGCAAAGCCGATGCTCGAGGTTCTGGCCGGTATTCCGACCATCGTCTACGGTCTCTTCGCCCTGCTTACCGTCGGTCCGCTGTTGGTCAGCGTATTCGGCGATGACGGTCTGGGCTGGATGCAGGCGGGCACCGCCGTGATGACCGCCGGTCTGGTGATGGGGATCATGCTGATTCCCTTCGTGTCCTCGCTGTCGGATGACATCATCAACGCCGTGCCGCAGGCGATGCGCGACGGCTCCTACGGCCTCGGCGCGACCCAGTCCGAAACGATCCGTCAGGTTGTGCTGCCCGCCGCCCTGCCCGGCATCGTCGGTGCGATCCTTCTGGCGGCCAGCCGTGCCATTGGTGAGACCATGATCGTGGTTTTGGGCGCGGGTGCCGCCGCGCGCCTGTCGCTCAACCCGTTCGATGCCATGACGACCGTGACCGCAAAGATCGTGTCACAGCTTACGGGCGACTCGGATTTCGCCTCACCCGAAGCCCTTGTCGCCTTTGCCCTCGGGATGACGCTCTTCGTCATCACCCTCGGGCTCAATATCTTCGCGCTCTACATCGTGCGCAAATACCGGGAGCAGTACGAATGACCGACGCCAGCATGGACAGCGTCCCCGTCAAGGGCACCCTGACAACCGTCGACGCCCGCACCAAGAAACGCAACGCCGCCGAAAAGCGCTTCAAGGCCTATGGCATCGTGGCGATCCTGATCGGCCTTTTCTTTCTGGTCGTGCTGGCAGTCTCGATCCTGCGGTCCGGCATACCGGCCTTCACGCAGGCGGAAATGCAGCTTGAATTTGTGCTGACCCAGGAAGAATTCGACGCCGCCGAAAGCCAGGTGCTCAAGACCAAGGCCTATGAAAACATCTTCATCACCAAGCTTCAGGACGCGCTGACCGAAAAAGGTCTGACCGTTGCCTTCGACGCCGCTGCCATCGAGCGCCTTCTGGGCAAGCCCGGCAGCACGATCCGCGAATTCTACCGGGCAAACCCCGATCAGATCGGCCAGCCCGTCACCTTCAGTCTGCCCGCCTCGTCTCGCGTGGATGGCTATTTCAAAGGCCGGGTCAGCCGCGACACCGTTGTCGACAGCCGCTTTTTCGAAGCCAGCGATCTTGATCTGGTCGATGCACTGGCTGACGCGGGCATCATCGTGCGCAACTTCAACTGGAACTTCATCACCGGATCGGATTCCGGCGTGGACCACCCCGGCGGTGCAGGCATCGGCGTATCGGTGATCGGCTCGTTCTTCATGATGCTGGTGGTTCTCGCCCTGTCCCTGCCCATCGGGGTGGCCGCGTCGATCTATCTCGAGGAATTCGCGCCGCAGAACTGGTTCACCGACCTGATCGAGGTAAATATCTCGAACCTTGCCGCCGTGCCCTCCATCGTGTTTGGCATCCTTGGCCTTGCCGTGTTCATCCAGTTCATGC
>CAYGNB010000536.1:0-1987 GCA_964351135.1 uncultured Rhodobacterales bacterium
CGATGGGAATAGAGCCCGCGCGATCCCACGAACAGCACCACCTCGCCCGGTCCCAACGCCCCGACCGCGCGGCTGAACTGTTGCTGGCCAAGGATGTTGCGCCCGATGGTGGGCGGGTCGATCAGAGCCAGCCAAAGTTCGACAAAGGGGCCATCGCCTTCGGGAATCGGCGTCGTGACGCCTTGCAGCCGTGCGCCGGCCTCGCTCATCGAGACCCGCGCATGGCTCAGCGCGCCCTCGGCCTCCAGTTCGGCCCAGGTACGCGGCGCGAAATTGATTCGGTCGATCCCGCCGCCTGGCAGCAACCCCCGGCCGATGGCCAGCGTGCGTGCCGTGCGCAGGATCGAATCGCGAATCACGCCGGTCGACACGGTGGCGCGCGAGATGATGTCGGGCATGTCCGGCCCGTCGCCACCGTCGCCGGCCATCAGGTCGACCCCGGCGAACCCGCCGACGAACCGGGCAATATCTTCGTCGGACAGGCCCAGGGTCAGGATCGGTTCATTGTGCCGCATCAGCCGCGCGCCCGCGATCCGCCCCGACGGATCGACAGCCACCAGCACGTCGAGCGGCCGGCCCGAATAGCCCACGGACCGGGCGATTTCCCAGGTCGAACCGATGTAACCGACGACCTGCCCCCCGGCTGCCACGGTCCAGCCCGGCGCCGCACCCTCTTCGCGGGTCAGCAACGGCGCGGCGTCCAGCGCAAACAGGCTGGCGGCGATTGCCGGTGTGGGCGCGATCGGCGCGATATCCGCCTCAAACCCGGGCCGGATCGCCTGCGCCCAGACCGGCACGGCCAGCACCGCGGCCAGCAGAACCGCACAGACATACAGGATCGGGGAACTCGGGTACCGGGCCATGAGGCGTTGTCACGCGCGGCTGCCCGGCGAGCCTTGATAGAAGTCAAGGATGCCGCCCGGGTTCTCGCGCACCGTCCCGCTGCCTCACCAGCGAATGGAGTATTTCGGAATGCAATCCACAACAGCCACACGGCGGGTGTCGCTTCTCGCGAGCGCGGCCGTCGCACTGGGCCTGACCGTCACCGGCGTGTCGGCCCAGGACAAGCCGAAAGATCACGGGGACACGCCAGCCGCATCCTACCAGCCCAGCATGACCACGCTGGGGCAGATCCAGGTCGAGATCCCGGGCCGCAAGGCCGGAGACCCGGTGATGACGCCGTCGGAGTTCCAGAAAGCCACGACGATCTACTTCGAACGCTGCGCGGGCTGCCACGGCGTCCTGCGCAAGGGTGCGACCGGCAAGGCGCTGACGCCCGACATCACCCGGGAAAAGGGGTTCGAATACCTGCGCGACTTCATCACCTACGGTTCGCCCGCGGGTATGCCCAACTGGGGCACCTCGGGCGACATGACCGAGGACGACGTGGATCTGATGGCGCGCTATGTGCTGCTCGAACCGCCGGCGCCGCCCGAATACGGCATGCCCGAGATGCGGGCCAGCTGGAAGGTACACGTGGCTCCCGAAGACCGCCCCACCGAGAAGATGAACGATATCGACATCGACAACCTGTTCTCGGTGACGCTGCGCGATGCGGGCCAGATCGCGCTGATCGACGGCGCCAGCTACGAGATCAAGGCGGTGATCGACACCGGGTACGCGGTTCACATCAGCCGGATTTCCGCGTCGGGCCGCTATCTGTTCGTGATCGGACGCGACGCCAAGATCAACATGATCGACCTGTGGATGGAAACGCCCGCCAACGTGGCCGAGATCAAGATCGGGTCCGAGGCCCGGTCGGTCGAGACCTCGAAAATGGAAGGCTACGAGGACAAATACGCCATCGCCGGTGCCTATTGGCCACCGCAATACGTGATCATGGACGGCGACACGCTCGAACCGCTCAAGATCAAGTCCACGCGCGGCATGATCTACGACGAACAGACCTATCACCCGGAACCACGGGTCGCGGCGATCCTGTCCTCGCATTACCGGCCCGAGTTCATCGTGAACATCAAGGAAACCG
>CAYGNB010000537.1:0-1976 GCA_964351135.1 uncultured Rhodobacterales bacterium
ACAGGACCATCGCCCCCATGCCCGAGGTCATCTTTCCCGGACCCGAAGGCCGCCTCGAAGGCCGCTATCACCCGCAGAAGGAAAAAGACGCACCGATTGCCATCGTGTTGCACCCGCATCCGCAGTTCGGCGGCACCATGAACAACAAGGTCGTTTATAACCTGCACTACGCCTTCTACAACATGGGCTTTACCGTGCTGCGGTTCAATTTCCGCGGCGTCGGCCGGTCGCAGGGCGAATACGATCAGGGCGTGGGCGAACTGTCCGACGCTGCCAGCGCGCTCGACTATCTGCAGTCGATGAACAACAACTCCAAGCATTGCTGGGTCGCCGGATTTTCCTTCGGTGCCTGGATCGGGATGCAACTCCTGATGCGCCGGCCAGAAATCACCGGTTTCATCAGCGTGTCGCCACCGGCCAACATGTACGATTTTTCGTTCCTCGCCCCCTGCCCGTCCTCCGGGCTGGTCATCAACGGCACGGCCGACCGCGTCGCCCCGCCCGAGGATACCCGCACATTGGTCGGCAAGCTGCACGAACAGAAGGGCATCACCATCACCCACGAGGAACTGGAAGGCGCGGACCATTTCTTTCAGGACCCGCATATGGACCTGATGATCGGCAACGTGACCGATTACGTGAAACGCCGCCTGACCGAGAACACCCGCTGATGACGGCATCGCCGGCCGGCTCCGATCTCGATGCGCGTATCGCGTTTCTCAGGGAAGCCGACCGGCTGAAATCGGTCCTGCGCGCCTCGACTCTGATCGACGGATCGCGGCGCGAGAATTCGGCCGAACACAGCTGGCATGTCATGCTCTACGCACTGGTTCTCGCCGATCATGCGGAGCCGGGGGTCGATGTGACGCGGGTGCTGACGATGTTGCTGATCCACGACATCGTCGAGATCGACGCGGGCGATGCCCCCATCCACGGCACCGTGGATCACGACGCGATCGCGGCCAAGGAAGCCGCCGCCGCCGAACGCCTGTTCGGATTGCTGCCCGACACGCAGGCAGTCGAGTTTCGCGCGCTGTGGGACGAATTCGAGGCGGCTCAAAGCGCCGATGCACGCTTTGCCAAGGCAATCGACCGGTTCCAGCCCCCGGTGACGAACCTGGCCAATGGCGGCGGCACCTGGACCATCTATGACGTCACCCTGGAAAATCTGGACAGCCGGGTGGGTCCGCCGATCCGGCGCGGCGCCCCGGCGTTGTGGTCCTGGCTGCGCCCAAAACTGGCGGAATTCTTCGACCGCTAGCCGCCGATCTGCCGCCTCAGCCAGTCCGCCGCCGCGTATGTCGCCTCAATCCCCTGCGGAATCGCCCGGGTGATCGACATGAAACCGTGAACCTGACCGGGATACTCCAGCAGGTCCGCCACCCCGCCGACGTCACGCAGTTTCGCGGCATAGCTCAGCGCGTCGTCCCAGAGCGGATCGTGACCGGCGGCGATGACCAGCGCCGGCGGCTGACCGGCAAGCCGGTCCGACAGGATCGGCGAGGCACGCGGGGCGGTCCGGTCGGCGCCTTCCTCGAAATAGAAATCGAGATACCAGCGAATCCGCTCCACCGTCAGCATATAGGCATCGGCCAACAGCTTCATCGACCGTGAATCGAGCGCGATATCGACACCCGGATAGATCAGCAGTTGCGCCGCTGGCATCGGCGCGTCCAGCCCGGCCAGGTCGTGCATCAGCCCGGCGGTCAGGTTGGCGCCCGCGCTGTCGCCGCCCACCGCCAGCCGCGCCGCATCCACCCCCCAATCGCTGCCACGATCCTGCAGGGCGTTGAAGACGGTCAGCACATCATCGGCCGCTGCAGGAAACTTGTGCTCGGGCGCCAGCCGGTAGTCATAGGAAATGACGCGAATCCCGGCCCGAAGCGCCAGCCGCCCGCATAGCCCGTCATGGGTATCGAGGTCGCCCTGCACCCAGCCGCCGCCATGCAGGTAAAGCAGTGTCGGCCGCAGACCGT
>CAYGNB010000538.1:0-1975 GCA_964351135.1 uncultured Rhodobacterales bacterium
CCCGGTCCCAGTTCCTGATCCGGCCAGGCGCCGTCGCCGGGGCCGGTCAGCACCGCGCCGGCGCCGGCATCGCCCGCCAGCGTCAGCCGGTCGCCCCGCAGGCAGACCCGCTCTACCCGGCCGCCGCCGGGCAGGTCGAATCCCGGCATCTCGATATGCCGGTGCGCCCGCTCATAGCGCAGGAACAGCCCCCGAAGCCGGTTGAACACGCCGCCCGTTTCCTTTTCCCGTTCCCAGGAGTCGCCCCTGGTTTCCGCCCGGCTCTATGCCCGCCCGGCCGGAACTTGTCCATCGGCCCGCCCGGTCAGCGACCGCTTCAGCGGCGGTCCGCAAACAGGTTGCCGATGGTCTGGAATACCAGATCGAAATCGTAGCAGAGATTGCGGTTGCGCTGATAGATCAGGTCCAGCCGCGCCTTTGCCGGCACGCAGGTGCGGGTATAGACCGCATCGGTTTCATCCGGCGTTTCACAGCGCGTCAGCAGCCGTTCCTCGTGGCGGTGATAGGCGATGCTGGCCAGCCCGGTCACGCCGGGGCGCGATTTCAGCACCTTCGCGTAAAGGTCCGGGAACCGTTCGACATAGGCGCGCAGGGGCGGGCGCGGACCGACAAAGCTCAGATCGCCGCGGATGATGTTCCACAGCTGCGGCAGTTCGTCGAGCCGCCGCCGCCGCAGCCAGGCGCCCTGGGGCGTGATCCGCGCGGCCTTGTCGCCCCCCGAGACGCCGGCATCGGCCGCGTCCACGGTCATCGTGCGCAGTTTCCACAGCATGAAGGGATCGTCGACACCCTTCATCCGTTCGGCGACATGGAACAGCGGCCGGCCCTGGGTCCGCCAGAGCCAGATCAGCAGCACCGCCAGCACCGGCGCCAGCAGCACCGCCAGCAGCAGCGCAAAGGCCAGATCCAGCAGTCGTTTGTCCCAGGTCATGTCCCGTTCCCGTCCCGATCGCGCAACATGCGCCATTCCGCCACCAGCCTTTCGGGCGTCCCGGCATCCGCGTCAAGCGGCAGCAGCCGGGCCAGCCGGGCGACGTCCAGCTCCACCCGGGCGATTGCCCCCGGTTCCGCCGGGCGCGGGGTCCAGTCCAGCCCGGCCGCGTCCAGCAGCGCGCCCATCCCGACCGCCCCCGGCGCGGCCAGGTTCAACACCGCCGGCAATGCAACCCCGCGCCCGGTCAGGTCCACCAGCCCCGCCAGCAGCCGCGCCAGCGTTAGCGGCCCCACATAGCTGCGCATGGGCGTGGCGCCATCGGCAAACCGGTCCAGCCGGAACCCCGGCCGCCAGCCCCCCAGCGCCGCGTCCAGCCCGGCGATATTGCCGATGCGCACCGTGCAAACCCGTAAACCGTCGCGCTTGGCCCAGACGGCCGCTTCCGCCTCTGCCGCCGCCTTGGCGCGGCCATATTCCGATACCGGGGCCGGTGCCGTGTCTTCGGTGCAGGGCCCGGTCCGGTCGCCATAGACCGCCGCCGACGAGGCCAGCAGCACCGCCGCGCCGGTTTCGGCGCCCGCGCGCAACGCCGCGCGCGCCAGCCGGAGATTATCCGCCATCGCCGCGCCGGGATCGGCGGCAGCGCGTCCCGGTGTGACCCCGGCAAGACAGAGAATCACCGCCTTGTCCCGGGCTGCCCGCCCCAGCGCCGCAGGATCGGCAAGCGGGTCGAACAGCGTCCAGTCCCCCGCTCCCGGGGTCCGTGCCTGCCAGGTGATTCTCCCCGCGCGCACTTGTCCGGCCCAGCACTGCCGCAGGATCGCTCCGATCCGTCCGGATGCGCCCAGCACCAGTACCGGAACCGGCCCCTTTCCCGGTTCTGCCCGCTGCCGAGACCCCATCCGCTCTTCCTCCATGTTGACGCAACCCGCCCGTTCAGTATCTTGCGCCCTTCAAAAGACAACCCCGGAACAGGCGGCAACGACCATGGTTCAGTCCACCCGACCCTCTGCCGCCACGCGGTTCATCGCCGGGGCCGCG